>NZ_MUNH01000503.1:0-9758 GCF_002154615.1 Streptomyces recifensis | reverse complement strand
CCGCTCGATCAGCTCGGCGGTGTGCGGTCCCGCCGGGGTGCGGGCGGCCTCCGGGTCGGACTCGATGAGGTCGAGGATCACCGGGTCGGCGATGAAGCCGGCCTTGATGACCTCGGCGAGCCCGGAGACGTAGTCGTGCACCGGGAGGGAGTCCAGCGCGGCCAGATCGCACAGGACGCCGGCCGGGGGGTGGAAGGCGCCGACGAGGTTCTTGCCCTCGGCGGTGTTGATGCCGGTCTTGCCGCCGACCGCCGCGTCCACCATGGCCAGCACGGTGGTGGGTACGGCGATCCAGCGCACCCCGCGCAGCCAGGTGGCCGCGACGAAGCCGGCGAGGTCGGTGGTGGCGCCGCCGCCGACGCCCACGACCACGTCGGTGCGGGTGAAGCCGGACTGGCCGAGGGCCTTCCAGCAGTATGCGGCGACCTCCGCGGTCTTCGCCTCCTCGGCGTTGGGCACCTGGATGGCGACCGCCTCGTACCCCTGCTCCGCCAGGTCGGCGCGGAGCGCGTCGCCGGTCTCGGCGAGCGCCTCGGGGTGGATGACGGCGACCCGCTTGGCCCTCTGGCCGATCAGTCCGCCCAGCTCGCCCAGCAACTGGCGGCCCACCAGGACCTCGTAGGGGTCGGTGCCCGCCGTGCCGGCGATCGGGATGCGGGTGACTGCCTCGCTCATGCTTCCTTCAACTCCAGTGCGTCCAGGACGGCTCGGGCGACGTCCTCGGGACCGCGTCCGTCGGTCGGCACGACGGCGGTGGCGACCTCTTCGTACAGATGGCGGCGGGCCTCCATCAGCGCGCGCCACTGCTGGCGCGGGTTGACGGCGAGCAGCGGGCGGGCGGCGTTCAGCCCGGTGCGGCGCACTGCCTCCTCGACGTCCATCGAGAGGTAGACCACCCGCTGCGCGGTCAGCAGCGCCCGGGTGTCCGCGTCGAGGACGGCGCCGCCGCCCAGCGCGAGGACCCCCGCGTGCCCGGCGACCGCCTCGGCCACCGCGCGCTTCTCCAGCGCGCGGAAGGCGTCCTCGCCGTCGTCCACGAAGATCTCGGCGATGGTGCGGCCCTGAGCGGCCACGATGTCGTCGTCGGTGTCCCGGAACGCGGCACCCAGCCGGTCGGCCAGCAGCCGTCCGACGGTGGACTTGCCCACGCCCATCGGGCCCACCAGGACGACCACGGGCGCGGCGCTCATCCGATCGCCAGGTTGTCGAGGTAGGAGCGGACGTTGCGCCGGGTCTCGGTCACGCTGTCGCCGCCGAACTTCTCCGCGACCGCGTCCGCGAGGACGAGGGCCACCATCGCCTCGGCCACGATGCCGGCGGCCGGGACCGCGCAGACGTCGGAGCGCTGGTGGTGGGCCTGCGCGGCCTCGCCGGTGGCGACGTCGACCGTGGCCAGCGCGCGCGGCACGGTGGCGATCGGCTTCATCGCCGCGCGCACCCGCAGCAGCTCACCGGTGGTCAGACCGCCCTCGGTGCCGCCGGAGCGGCCGGTGGCGCGTTTGATGCCCTCGGGGGTGCTGAGGATCTCGTCGTGCGCCTTCGAGCCCGGCACGCGGGCCAGGTCGAAGCCGTCGCCGACCTCGACGCCCTTGATCGCCTGGATGCCCATGAGGGCGGCCGCGAGCCGGGCGTCCAGCCTCCGGTCCCAGTGCACGTGCGAGCCGAGGCCGACCGGGACGCCGTACGCCAGCACCTCGACCACGCCGCCGAGGGTGTCGCCGTCCTTGTGGGCCTGGTCGATCTCCGCGACCATCGCCTTGGAGGCGTCCGCGTCCAGGCAGCGCACCGGGTCCTCGTCGAGCCGCTCGACGTCGGCCGGGGTCGGGTACACGCCGTACGGCGCCTTCGCGGCGGCCAGCTCCACGACGTGGCTGACGATCTCGATCCCGGCGGTCTCCTTCAGGTACGACCGCGCGACCGCGCCGAGCGCGACCCGCGCCGCCGTCTCCCGCGCGGAGGCCCGCTCCAGGATCGGCCGGGCCTCGTCGAAGCCGTACTTCTGCATGCCGGCGAGGTCCGCGTGGCCGGGGCGCGGGCGGGTCAGCGGGGCGTTGCGCGCGAGGCCGGCCAGCACCTCCTCGTCCACCGGGTCGGCCGCCATGACCTGCTCCCACTTCGGCCACTCGGTGTTGCCCACCATGACCGCCACCGGGGAGCCGAGCGTGAGCCCGTGCCGCACACCGCCGAGGAACGTGACCTCGTCACGCTCGAACTTCATCCGCGCGCCACGCCCATAGCCGAGCCGCCGCCGCGCGAGATGATCCGCCACCATCTCCGTGGTGATCGGCACGCCGGCGGGAAGTCCCTCCAGCGTCGCGACGAGTGCGGGACCGTGGGACTCCCCCGCGGTCAGCCAACGCAGCCTGCTCAACGGTGCTCCTCAGATTTCGCGCCCGGTACTGCCCCGCTTACGCGTGTCCGCGCGTACGGCGGCGGCCCGACCGGGTGCGCGATCCCGGCCCGCCACCTCCGATCCTCCCACGCCGGGCCCGGTATCCGGGCCTCGGTCCGGATTTCGGGACCCGGGCGCGGGGCGGGGTGCGGCGGGTCAGCGGGCGGCGAGGGCCCGCTCGCCCGCCCGGCGCATGGCCTCCAGCGGGGCCGGGGTACGGCCGGTCATCCGTTCCACCTGGAGCACCGCCTGGTGGACCAGCAGGTCCAGGCCGCCGACCACGGCCCCGCCGAACATCGACCAGCGGGCCGCCAGCTCGGTGGGCCAGGGGTCGTAGAGTACGTCGAAGAGGGTGGCGGGGCGCTCGGGTACGGCGGTGGCGAGGGCGTCGGCGGTGCCGGCGGGGGTGGTGGCGATCACCAGGGGCGCGTGCAGGGCCTCGGCGGCGTCCGCCCAGTCGGCGGTGCGGACGTCCATGTCGAGGCGCTCGCCCCACTCCCGCATCTCGGCGGCGCGGGCGGCGCTGCGGACGTACACCACGACCTCGCCCGGGCAGATCCGGGCGAGAGCGGCGAGAGCGGAGGATGCGGTGGCGCCGGCGCCGAGGACGGCGGCGGACTCCACCTCCTCGATCCCGTGCTCGCGCAGCGCGGCCACCATGCCGGGGATGTCGGTGTTGTCGCCCGCCTTCCGCCCGTCCTCGGTGAACACCACGGTGTTCACCGCGTCCACGGAGGCCGCCGTCTCGCTGACCTCGTCCAGCAACGGCATCACCGCCCGCTTGAGCGGCATCGTCAACGACAGCCCGGCCCACTCGGGCCCCAGCCCCTCGAAGAACCCGGCCAGCCCCGCCTCGTCGACCTCGAACCGGTCGTACGACCAGTCGTCGAGCCCGAGTTCGGCGTACGCGGCCCGGTGCAGCACCGGGGAGAGCGAATGGGCGATGGGCTTGCCGAGCACGGCGGCCCGGCGGGTGCCGGTGGCCCTAGTTGGCATTGAACTTGTCCTTGAGTGCCTTGAACTCGTCGTAGGTCTTGGCGAACTCGGTCTTGTTCATGCCGTCCGTCGCCACGAAGTACATCCAGCCCTCGTGCGTCGGGGACAGGGCCGCGTTGAGCGCCTCGTCACCCGGGTTCCCGATCGGACCGGGCGGCAGACCCTTGTTGGTGTACGTGTTGTACGCGCTCCGGTCGCCGTTGATCTCCTTCTCGGAGATGTGGATGTTGCTGGCGCCCTTGAGGTAGTTGTACGTCGAGTCGAACTGGAGGAGTTGGTTCGTCTCGGTGTTGTCCGGCTTGAGGCGGTTGTAGATGACTTCGGCCATCTTGCGGAAGTCGTCGTGCGTCTTGCCTTCGGCCTGGACCAGGCTCGCGGCGGTCAGGAGCTGCCAGGGCGATTCGAGCCCGACCTCGGACGCCTTCCTGTCCAGGCCCAGAGCGGTGTACTTGTCGTTGGCCCGGCCGACCATCGCCTTCAGGACGTCCTTGGGCTTCTGGTCCTTGCCGACGGCGTAGCTGGACGGGAAGAGGAAGCCCTCCAGCGGGTCCTTCAGGCCGGGGTGGTTGAGCGCCCAGGCGGGTAGGCCGAGGGACTTGTACTCCTTCGCGGCCACCTTCTGGGTGGTGCCGTTCGCCAGCTTCAGCCGCTTGTCGATCAGCGCGTAGACGGCCGCGTTGCGGGTGCCCTCGGCGATGATCAGGTTGTTGCGGCTCTTCGGGCTGAGCATCAGTTCCACCGCGCTGGCGGCGGACATGTGCTTCTGGAGGGTGTAGACGCCGTCCTGGAGGGACTTGCCGTTGGGGTTCGCGAGCTGGGCCGAGACGAAGGCGTCGACGCTCTGGACGACGCCCGCCTCCTTCAGTTTGCGGCCGATGTCGGCGCCGACCGCACCCTTGGGGATCTCGACCGTCACCGTCTCGCCGTTGCCGCTGCCCGCGTAGTCCGGGGCGGGGGCGAAACGATTTTTGTAGAACTGGTAGCCGAAGTAGGCGACGCCGCCGAGGCCGCCGCCGAAGACGAGGACGACGACCATCAGGGCGCAGCCGGTGCGGCCCTTCTTGCTCTTGACGGGCTTGCGGCCCTTGCCGCGCCGCTCGGCGGGTTCCTCCGTGCCGTCGTCGTCCCCGGGGGGCACGGGGTGATCGTCGTCGCCCCGGGGGTCCCAGCCGGAATCGTGGTCGGGCTCCGGGTCCCGGTGGCCGGGCGGCTGGGGCGGCGGGTAGGCGTCCTCGGTGCCGTAGAGGTCGGGCTGCTCGGCGCCGTAGGCGACGGGGTGCTGCCCGTAGGGGTCGCCCGGATCGGCCGCGTAGGGCACATGGCCGTGCGTGCCCGTGGCGTCCCAGCCGCCCTGGTGCTGCTGGGGATGCGGGTGCTGACCGGTCTGCTGGGGATCGAAGTGCTGGCCGTGACCGTCGTACTGGGGGTACTGCTGACCCCCGTAGTGCGGCTGCTGGTCCTGGGACCAGCCGTCGTACTGCGGGTGCTGTGGCTGGCCGCCGTAGGGGTACTGCTGTCCCGCGTGGGCCGCCTGCGCTCCCCACCCGGCGTCCCCGTACAACGGGTCCTCCGGATGCCACGGTTCGGTGCCTGGGCCCCGGCCATACTCAGTCATCGATCCCCTAGAGCCGCGAGGCCGACGGTCGCCCGGCTCCAGGACCGGCTTCCGTTCCGCCTCTTGCTGTGCGGCGGCTGTTCGAACACCGCCGCATCGCGCGGAACGTTACCGCACCGCGATCAGATGACCACTTCGACGCCCTCGCCGGGTGGTGCACCTGACACCCGTTCGGATTCCAGCGCCTGCTGCAGGATGATCACCGCGGCCGCCTGGTCGATCACGGAGCGGCCCTTCTTGGACTTCACGCCCGAGGCGCGCAGTCCCTGACTGGCCGTCACCGTGGTCATCCGCTCGTCCACCAGCCTGACCGGCACCGGCTTGATGCCCCGTGCCAGCTCCTGGGTGAACGCGCGCACCTTGACCGCCGCCGGACCCTCGCCCCCCTTGAGGGAGCGAGGGAGTCCGACGACGACCTCGATCGGCTCGTACTCCTCGACCAGTTGCCGCAGCCTGCGGTGCGCGGCCGGGATGTCGCGGCCCGGGACCGTCTCCACCGGGGTGGCGAGGATTCCGTCGGGGTCGCACGAGGCGACCCCGATCCGGGCGTCCCCGACGTCGATGGCGAGCCGGCGTCCTCTGCGCATGACGGTCCGGCCTACTTCGCGGTCTCGGCGACGAGGCGCTCGACGGCGTCGACGGCCTCACCGACGGCGGCCGGGTTCTGGCCGCCGCCCTGGGCGACGTCCGGCTTGCCGCCACCGCCGCCGCCGAGGGTCTTGGCGGCGGTGCGGACCAGCTCACCGGCCTTGAGGCCGCGCTCGCGGGCCGCCTCGTTGGTGGCGATCACGGTGAGCGGCTTGCCGTTGTTCACCGTGAACAGGGCGACCACGGCGGGCCGGCCGCCCTGGATGCGCCCGCGCACGTCCAGCACCAGCTTGCGCAGGTCGTCCGGGGTGGTGCCGTCCGGGACCTGGCCGGCGACCAGGGCGACACCGCGCACGTCCTTGGCCGACCCGGCGAGACCGGCGGCGGCCTGGAGCACCTTCTCGGCGCGGAACTTCTCGATCTCCTTCTCGGCGTCCTTCAGCTTGCCGAGCATCGCGGAGACCTTCTCCGGCAGCTCCTCCGGGCGTCCCTTGATCAGCTCGCTGAGCTGGTTGACGACCGTGTGCTCGCGGGCGAGGAAGTTGTAGGCGTCCATGCCGACCAACGCCTCGATCCGGCGCACGCCGGAGCCGATGGAGGACTCGCCGAGCAGCTTCACCAGGCCGAGCTGGGCGGTGTTGTGCACGTGCGTGCCGCCGCACAGTTCCTTGGAGAAGTCACCGATGGTGACCACGCGGACCCGCTCGCCGTACTTCTCGCCGAACTCGGCGATGGCGCCCTGCTTCTTGGCCTCGTCGATGCCCATGACCTCGGCGTGCACGTCCAGGTCGCGGGAGAGCACCTCGTTGATCTTCTGCTCGACGTCGGTCATCACAGCCGTCGGGACGGCGGCCGGGGAGCCGAAGTCGAAGCGGAAGCGGCCGGGCTGGTTCTCCGAACCGGCCTGGGCGGCCGTCGGGCCGAGGGCGTCGCGCAGCGCCTGGTGGGTCAGGTGGGTGGCCGAGTGGGCACGGGCGATGGCCTTGCGGCGGCGGGCGTCGATGGACGCCTGGGCCTTGGCACCGACCGTGACCTCGCCGACCTGGACGACGCCCTTGTGGACGTAGACGCCCGGCACCGGCTTCTGGGTGTCGCGGACCTCGATGACGGCACCGGTGTCGACCTTGATGCGGCCGGTGTCACCGATCTGCCCGCCGCCCTCGGCGTAGAACGGGGTGCGGTCGAGCACGATCTCGACCTCGTCGCCCTCGGTGGCGGCCGGCGAGGAGACGCCGTCGACGAGGATGCCGACGATCGTGGTCTCGCTCTCGGTGTCGCTGTAGCCGATGAAGTCGGTGGCGCCGGAGGCGTCCGCGATCTCCCGGTAGGCGCCGAGGTCGGCGTGGCCGGTCTTTTTGGCGCGGGCGTCGGCCTTGGCGCGCTCCCGCTGCTCCGTCATCAGGCGGCGGAACCCGGTCTCGTCCACGGAGAGGCCCTGCTCGGCGGCCATCTCCAGGGTGAGGTCGATCGGGAAGCCCCAGGTGTCGTGGAGCAGGAACGCCTTGTCGCCGGAGAGCATGCTGCCGCCGGACTGCTTGGTCTCGGTGACGGCGGTGTCGAGGATGTTGGTGCCGGCCTTGAGCGTCTTGAGGAAGGCGTTCTCCTCGGCGACGGCGACCTTCTCGATGCGCTCGCGGTCGGTGATCAGCTCGGGGTACTGCTGGCCCATCATGGCGATCACGACGTCGATCAGCGGCTTGACCACGGGACCGTCGGCGCCCAGCAGGCGCATGTTGCGGATGGCGCGGCGCATGATGCGGCGCAGCACGTAGCCGCGGCCCTCGTTGCCGGGGGTGACGCCGTCGCCGATCAGCATGACGGCGGTGCGCATGTGGTCGGTGACCACGCGCAGCGAGACGTCCGAGGCCTGGGCGTCGCCGTAGGCCACACCGGTCAGCTCGGTGGCCTTCTCGATGACGGCCATGGAGGTGTCGATCTCGTACATGTTCTGCACGCCCTGCAGAATCATGGCGAGGCGCTCCAGGCCGAGGCCCGTGTCGATGTTCTGGCTCGGCAGGTCCCCGAGGATCTCGAAGTCGTCCTTGCCGATGCCCTCGCCCCGCTCGTACTGCATGAAGACGAGGTTCCAGATCTCGACGTACCGCTCGTCGTTGACGGCGGGGCCGCCCTCGACGCCGAACTCGGGGCCGCGGTCGTAGTTGATCTCGGAGCAGGGGCCGCAGGGGCCGGGGACGCCCATGGACCAGTAGTTGTCCTTCATGCCCAGGCGCTGGATGCGCTCCTTGGGCACGCCGACGACGTCGTGCCAGATGCGCTCGGCCTCGTCGTCGTCCTTGTAGACGGTGATCCACAGGCGCTCGGGGTCGAGGCCGTAACCGCCCTTGTCCTGGGGGCTGGTGAGCAGCTCCCAGGCGAACTTGATGGCGCCTTCCTTGAAGTAGTCGCCGAAGGAGAAGTTGCCGCACATCTGGAAGAAGGTGCCGTGGCGGGTGGTCTTGCCGACCTCTTCGATGTCGGGCGTGCGCACGCACTTCTGCACGCTGGTGGCGCGCTGGAAGGGCGGCTTGACCTCACCCAGGAAGTAGGGCTTGAAGGGCACCATGCCGGCGGGGACGAGGAGCAGAGTCGGGTCGTCCGCGATGAGCGACGCCGAAGGGACGACGGTGTGCCCGCGCTCCTCGAAGAAGCTCAGCCAGCGGCGGCGAATCTCGGCCGACTCCATCAGTGGTCCTCATTCCGGTTGTACGAGTACGTCGTGTTCTCGATGTACTTCACTGTGCTGCTGTTGTTCTCGATGGCGGTGATCCGCCGGGGCTCCGGCAGGGCGGGGCTCTCGTGGATGCCGAGCGCCTCCTCCAGCTCCGCCTCGCGCTGGACCATGTTGTCGCGGACGTCGAGGGCGAAGCCGACCGCCGCGTCCTTGAGCCGGTGCCCGGTCTCCAGCGCCTTGTTGGCCGCGGTGACGGCGAGGCTCTCGGGGGTGAGCTGCTTCAGCTTGCGGTTGACCTTGGTGGTGGCCCACACACCGGCGGCGACGCCGGTGCCGAACCAGAACGTACGGCGGAACATCGCGGTCCTCAGTCCTTCTTTCGCTTGCCCCGCCGTGCGGCCGGGACCGTCCGGCCCACGATCACCGTACGGCGCGGCGTCTTCGCGGGCTTGGCCTCGTCGCGGCCGCCGAGCGCGCGGCGGACGCCGTAGCCGAAGGCGGCGACCTTGACCAGGGGGCCGCCGAAGGTGGAGGCGACGGTGGAGGAGAGCGCGGAGGCGTTCGACGTCACCTCCTGTACGTCGGAGGCGATGGCGTCGACACGCTCGATCTGGGTCTGCGCCGAGCGCACCGCCGTGGACGCGTCCGCCAGCAGCGGGACGGCCTGGTCGGTCACGTCCGCGACGAGCTTGGTGGTCGCCTTGAGCGTCTGGGCCAGCCTCGCCAGCGCTACGGCGAGGAAGGAGACCAGGATCGCCCAGAAGACGGCCACCAGAATCCCGGCAACCTCTCCACCGGACACTGTGCGCACCAGCTCCCTGAAACGTGCTTGAGCATCGATAAAGTCGTGCACCGAGCCTATCGCGCCACCGGCGGGGCTCCGTACCGGATTACCGGGCTCCGACGGGGATGCCGGGAACGCGCGAGCCCGCCGTCCCGTCCGCCGGAGGGCGGGGGGACGACGGGCCGTGGTGCTGCGCCGGGGCTGGGATCAGCGGGCGTAGTACTCGACGACGAGCTGCTCGTCGCAGATCACCGGGATCTCCTTGCGGTTCGGCTCACGGTCCAGGCGGAACGCCAGGGCCTTGAGGTTCACCTGGAGGTAACGCGGGGTCTCGCCGTCGGCGGCGAAGCCACCCTCGCGCGCGACCTGGAAGAGCGTCTTGTCCTTGGAGCGGTCGCGGACCTGCACGACGTCGTCCGGACGGACGCGGAAGGACGGCTTGTCGACCTTCTGGCCGTTGACCTGGATGTGGCCGTGGACGACCATCTGGCGGGCCTGGTAGATCGTGCGGGCGATGCCCGAACGCAGGACCAGCGCGTCGAGGCGGCGCTCGAGCTCGATGATCAGGGCCTCACCGGTCTTGCCCTGGACCTTGGCGGCACGCTCGTAGGCGCGGACGAGCTGGCGCTCGGACACGTCGTACTGCGCGCGCAGACGCTGCTTCTCGAGCAGACGGACCTTGTAGTCCGAGTTCTGCTTGCGGCCGCGGCCG
>NZ_MUNH01000502.1:0-7034 GCF_002154615.1 Streptomyces recifensis | reverse complement strand
GGGCGGGCGGGCGCGGGACGCGGCTCCCCGTGGGCTCGCTCGCCGTGGGCGACCGGTTCGTGGTGCGGCCCGGCGAGAAGATCGCCACCGACGGCACGGTGCTGGAGGGCACCTCCGCCGTCGACGCCTCCATGCTGACCGGCGAGTCCGTGCCCGTCGACGTCGCCCCCGGCGACCGGGTCACCGGCGCCACCGTCAACGCGGGCGGGCGGCTTGTGGTCGAGGCGGACCGGGTCGGCGGGGACACCCAGTTGGCCCGGATGGCCCGGCTGGTGGAGGACGCGCAGAACGGCAAGGCCGAGGTGCAGCGCCTCGCCGACCGGATCTCCGCCGTGTTCGTGCCGGTCGTCATCCTCGTCGCGCTGGGCACCTTCGGCGTCTGGCTCGGCGTCACCGGGGACACGGTCGCCGCGTTCACCGCAGCCGTCGCCGTACTGATCATCGCCTGCCCCTGCGCGCTGGGCCTCGCCACCCCGACCGCGCTGATGGTCGGCACCGGGCGGGGCGCGCAGCTCGGCATCCTCATCAAGGGTCCCGAGGTGCTGGAGTCCACCCGGCGGGTGGACACCGTCGTCCTCGACAAGACCGGCACCGTCACCACCGGGCGGATGACGCTCCAGGAGGTGTACGCCGCCCCCGGGGAGGACGAGAAGCAGGTGCTGCGGCTCGTCGGCGCCCTGGAGCACGCCTCCGAGCACCCCGTCGCACGCGCCGTCGCGGAGGGCGCGGAGGAGCGCGTCGGCACCCTGCCCCCGGCCGAGCACTTCGAGAACGTCCCCGGTCGCGGCGTACGCGGCCGCGTGGACGGCCACGAGGTGGCCGCCGGACGGCTCTGGGACGACCTGCCGGGTGAACTGGCCACCGCCCGCTTCAAGGCCGAACAGGAGGGCCGTACGGCCGTCGTGGCGGGCTGGGACGGCAGGCCGCGCGCGGTGCTCGCCGTCGCGGACGCGGTGAAGGAGACCAGCGCCGAGGCGGTACGCGAACTGCGCGCGCTCGGTCTGACGCCGGTGCTCCTCACCGGGGACAACCGCACGGTGGCCGAGGCGGTCGCGCGGGAGGTCGGCATCGACGAGGTCGTCGCCGAGGTGCTGCCCGAGGACAAGGTGGACGTGATCCAGAAGCTGCGGCGCGAGGGCCGGACCGTCGCCATGGTCGGGGACGGGGTGAACGACGCGGCCGCGCTCGCCACCGCCGACCTCGGTCTCGCCATGGGTACCGGTACCGACGCGGCGATCGAGGCCGGGGACCTCACCCTGGTCCGGGGCGACCTGCGGGTGGCAGCCGACGCCATCCGGCTCTCCCGGCGCACCCTCGCCACCATCAAGGGCAACCTGGTGTGGGCCTTCGGCTACAACGTCGCCGCGCTGCCGCTGGCCGCGGCGGGGCTGCTGAATCCGATGATCGCGGGGGCGGCCATGGCCTTCTCCTCGGTGTTCGTGGTGACCAACAGCCTGCGGTTGCGCCGGTTCCGCTGAGGCGGGCCAGGAAGTGCCGTAGGTGGCCGGAAGAAGTCCCCCGAGGAGAAGTAAGAGTCCCTCTGGAGTCCGGCGCGCACCTCACATAAGCTCTTCACAAGGCTCGCGCATCTTCCTTACGCTTGGGCCCCGATCGCCGTATCGGGGCTCTTGCGCACTTATGGGACGTATGCAAGAGACGCAGATCACAGTGACGCGAACGTAACCATCGAAGGGGTTCGAAGGTCTAAGTTGGCGGTGTCAGTCCAGCGTCTTGGGGGGCGCCGGCTGGCATCTGGAGTTGTCTTGGGGGACTTCTCCGGAGATGCGTTGCCGGGGCACGTACACCGGGAAGCTTTGAGCGGCCCTCCCAGCGTGCGCTGTCCCGGCAGACCGCAACACGTTTCACGTCACTGGAGCACGGCGGGTACGCCCGTCCTGCTCGGACAGCGAATTCAGGCGCTGTCTCTCCGAGCGCCCGGCCCGGATCCCGTGGGGGGAATCCGCACCGGGGCATGGGAAGGCGCCCTGGACGTCGGCCCGTGGGGGGACCGACGCCAGGGCGCCTTCCGCTTTTTCGGTTACTAGCGCTGCTCGACCGGCACGAAGTCGCGCTCGACGACACCCGTGTAGATCTGGCGCGGGCGGCCGATGCGGGAGCCCGGCTCCTTGATCATCTCGGTCCACTGGGCGATCCAGCCCGGCAGGCGGCCGAGGGCGAACAGGACCGTGAACATCTCGGTCGGGAAGCCCATGGCCCGGTAGATCAGACCGGTGTAGAAGTCCACGTTGGGGTAGAGGTTGCGCGAGACGAAGTAGTCGTCGGAGAGCGCGTGCTCCTCCAGCTTGAGCGCGATGTCCAGCAGCTCGTCGGACTTGCCGAGCGCGGAGAGGACGTCGTGCGCGGCCGCCTTGATGATCTTGGCGCGCGGGTCGAAGGACTTGTACACCCGGTGGCCGAAGCCCATCAGGCGGACGCCGTCCTCCTTGTTCTTCACCTTGCGGATGAAGGAGTCGACGTCGCCGCCGTTGGCCTGGATGTTCTCCAGCATCTCCAGCACCGACTGGTTGGCGCCGCCGTGCAGCGGGCCCCACAGCGCGTTGATGCCGGCGGAGATCGAGGCGAACATGTTGGCCTGCGAGGAGCCGACCAGACGGACCGTGGAGGTCGAGCAGTTCTGCTCGTGGTCCGCGTGCAGGATCAGCAGCTTGTCCAGCGCGGAGACGACGACCGGGTCGAGGTCGTACTCCTGGGCCGGCACCGAGAACGTCATGCGCAGGAAGTTCTCGACGTAGCCGAGGTCGTTGCGCGGGTAGACGAAGGGGTGGCCGATCGACTTCTTGTAGGCGTACGCCGCGATCGTCGGGAGCTTGGCGAGCAGCCGGATCGTGGAGAGGTCGCGCTGCTCCTCGTCGAACGGGTTGTGGCTGTCCTGGTAGAAGGTGGACAGCGCCGAGACCACCGAGGACAGCATGGCCATCGGGTGGGCGTCGCGCGGGAAGCCCCGGTAGAAGTTCTTGACGTCCTCGTGCAGCAGGGTGTGCCGCGTGATGTCGTTCTTGAACTTGGCCAGCTCGTCGACGGTCGGCAGCTCACCGTTGATCAGGAGGTACGCCACCTCGAGGAAGGTGGAGCGCTCGGCGAGCTGCTCGATCGGGTAGCCGCGGTAGCGGAGGATGCCCGCCTCGCCGTCGAGGTAGGTGACGGCGGATTTGTACGCGGCGGTGTTGCCGTAGCCGCTGTCCAGGGTCACCAGACCGGTCTGGGCGCGGAGCTTCCCGATGTCGAAGCCCTTGTCGCCGACGGTGCTGTCGACCACCGGATAGGTGTACTCGCCGTCGCCGACCCGCAGTACTACCGCGTCGTTCTTGGTGTGCTCGCTCACGTCTTCCCTCACCGACTTAGTGCCTCATCTTCGAGGTGCCCTGACTGTCTCTACCATCCCCCATTTGGCTCAGGAGAGTGCACTCGGGGTCGCCACTTGGCCCACTGGCGGCACTCAGTGCCGTCAACCTGCTCATCCTGCCTCCTGGGCGGGGCATCGGGAAAGGCTCTGTGACCTTCGTGACTCATTTGATCGATCATTTTCGGCGACAGGTACCGACCCGGCGAGCCTGCTGCCGAGCGCCGTGCACCGCCGGCCTGCCGACACCGTGCGTACGGCCTGCCCGATCGCCTTGCGCGAACCCACCAGCACCACCAGCTTCTTGGCGCGGGTGACCGCCGTGTAGAGCAGGTTGCGCTGGAGCATCATCCAGGCGCCGGTGGTGACCGGGATCACCACGGCCGGGTATTCACTGCCCTGGGAGCGGTGAATGGTCACGGCGTAGGCATGGGCCAGTTCGTCCAGTTCGTCGAATTCGTACCCCACCTCCTCGTCCTCGTCGGTCAGCACCGTCAGGCGCTGCTCGACCGGGTCGAGTGAGGTCACCACGCCCACGGTGCCGTTGAAGACGCCGTTCGCGCCCTTGTCGTAGTTGTTGCGGACCTGGGTGACCTTGTCGCCGACCCGGAAGACCCGGCCGCCGAACCGCTTCTCCGGCACGTCGGGGCGGCCGGGCGTGACGGCCTGCTGGAGCAGGGCGTTCAGAGCGCCGGCGCCCGCCGGGCCCCGGTGCATCGGGGCGAGGACCTGCACGTCCCGGCGCGGGTCGAGGCCGAAGCGGGCCGGGATGCGGCGGGCGGCCACGTCCACGGTGAGCCGGCCGGCCTCCTCGGTGTCGTCCTCGACGAAGAGGAAGAAGTCGTCCATCCCCTCGGTGAGCGGGTGCCGGCCCGCGTTGATCCGGTGCGCGTTGGTGACCACGCCGGACCGCTGTGCCTGGCGGAAGACACGGGTGAGCCGGACGGCGGGCACCGGGCCGCCCTCGGCCAGCAGGTCCCGCAGCACCTCCCCGGCGCCGACGCTGGGCAACTGGTCCACGTCACCCACGAACAGCAGGTGGGCGCCGGGCGGTACGGCCTTGACCAGCTTGTTGGCGAGCAGCAGATCCAGCATGGACGCCTCGTCCACCACCACGAGGTCGGCGTCCAGCGGGCGGTCGCGGTCGTAGGCGGCGTCCCCGCCGGGCTTCAGCTCCAGCAGCCGGTGCACGGTGGACGCCTCGGCGCCGGTCAGCTCGGCCAGCCGCTTGGCGGCACGTCCGGTGGGCGCGGCGAGCACCACCTTGGCCCGCCGGGCGCGGGCGAGTTCGACGACCGAGCGGACGGTGAAGGACTTGCCGCAGCCGGGGCCGCCGGTGAGGACGGCGACCTTCTCGGTGAGCGCGAGCCGGACGGCCGCCTCCTGCTCCGGCGCGAGGTCGGTGCCGGTACGGCCCTTCAGCCAGGCGAGCGCCTTGTCCCAGTTGACGTCCCGGAAGGCCGGCATCCGGTCCTCGCCGGTGCGCAGCAGCCTCGACACCTGCGCGGCGAGGGAGAGTTCGGCCCGGTGGAAGGGGACGAGGTACACGGCGGTGACGGGCTCCCCGCCGTCCGGTCCGGGCACCCTCTCCCGTACGACACCGGGCTCCTCGTCCTCCTCGCCGGGGGCGGCCAGCTCGGCCAGGCACTCGATGACCAGGCCGGTGTCGACCTGGAGGAGCTTGACCGCATCCGCGATGAGGCGTTCCTCGGGCAGATAGCAGTGGCCCTGGTCGGTGGCCTGGGAGAGGGCGTACTGGAGGCCCGCCTTGACGCGTTCGGGGCTGTCGTGCGGGATGCCGACGGACTGGGCGATCCTGTCGGCGGTGAGGAAGCCGATGCCCCAGACGTCGGCGGCGAGCCGGTACGGCTGGTTCTTCACCACGGAGATGGAGGCGTCGCCGTACTTCTTGTAGATGCGCACGGCGATGGAGGTGGAGACCTCGACGGTCTGGAGGAAGAGCATCACCTCCTTGATCGCCTTCTGCTCCTCCCAGGCGTCCGCGATCCGCCTGGTGCGCTTGGGGCCGAGGCCGGGGACCTCGATCAGGCGCTTCGGCTCCTCCTCGATGATCCGCAGGGTGTCCAGGCCGAAGTGCCGGGTGATGCGGTCGGCGAAGACCGGGCCGATGCCCTTGACCAGGCCGGAGCCGAGGTAACGGCGGATGCCCTGGACGGTGGCGGGGAGGACGGTCGTGTAGTTCTCGCAGGTGAACTGCCTGCCGTACTGCGGGTGCGAGCCCCAGCGCCCCCGCATCCGCAGCGACTCCCCCACCTGGGCGCCGAGCAGCGCGCCGACCACGGTGAGCAGGTCACCGCCGCCCCGGCCGGTGTCGACGCGGGCGACGGTGTAGCCGGTCTCCTCGTCCGCGTAAGTGATGCGCTCCAGCACACCCTCCAGCTCGGCCAACTGTCGTTCGCCCGTGGTGTTTCCCGCCTGTCGAGCCGCCCCTTGAGCCATGGACCGACGGTACCGGCGGGGACGGACAGCGAAGCCCGCACCCATCGCGCTCACATGAGCAGGGTTCATCACGATCTGATTTCAGCCACTGGGGAGGGGCTTGCCGGGAGCCCGTGTAATCGATTCCAATCCTCCGGAACAGTCGTTGTAAACGATTCCACAAGGAGGTGGAGCCGTCGATGGCGAGCATCAAGGACGTCGCCGCCGCGGCGGGTGTCTCCGTCGCCACGGTCTCGCGGGTGCTGAACGCTCATCCCTCGGTGAGCGCCGAGGCGCGCTCCCGTGTGCTGGCCGCCGTGGCCGAGCTGGGCTACCGGCCCAACGCCGTGGCCCGTTCCCTGCGGACCGACCAGACACACACCCTCGGTCTGATCATCAGTGACGTGCTGAACCCGTACTTCACCGAGCTGGCCCGCTCGGTCGAGGAGGAGGCCCGCGCCCTCGGCTACAGCGTGATCATCGGCAACGCCGACGAGCGGCCCGATCTCCAGGACCACCACATCCGGACCCTGCTGGACCGCCGGATCGACGGACTGCTGGTCTCCCCCGCCGACGGCGCCTCCCCGCTGCTGCGGGACGCGGCACGCGGAGGCACCCCGATGGTGTTCGTGGACCGGTGGGTCCCGGACCTCGACGTCCCCGTCGTACGGTCCCACGGCCGCGCCGCCGTGCGGGACCTGGTCGCACACCTGTACGCCCTCGGGCACCGGCGCCTCGCCATCATCGCGGGACCGGGCAGTACCACGACCGGTAGCGAGCGGGTGGAGGCCTTCCGCGAGGCGATGGCGGACCACGGGCTCGATCTGCCGGACGCCTACACCGGCCAGGGCGACTTCCAGGCAGCCAGCGGCCGCCGCGTCACCGAGGGGTTCCTCGACCTGCCGGAGCCCCCCGAGGCGGTCTTCGCGGCCGACAACCTGATGGCGCTCGGCGCGCTGGACGCGATCCGCGCCCGCGGGTTGCGTGTTCCGGAAGACATCGCGCTCGCCGCCTTCGACGACATCCCGTGGTTCGTGCACACCGATCCGCCCGTCACGGCGATCGCCCAGCCGACGGGCGAACTCGGCCGGGCCGCCGTACGGGCCCTGGTGGCCCGGATCGAGGAACGAACCCCGGAGTCCGCCGCCTTTCCCGCCCGGCTCGTCGTGCGCCGCTCGTGCGGTGAGCCCCCCGCTTCCGGGCCTCCCTGCCGGACTGTCTCCCAGATCCCCAC
>NZ_MUNH01000501.1:0-3707 GCF_002154615.1 Streptomyces recifensis | reverse complement strand
GAAGGCGGTCCTGCGGGCCGTCACCGACGAGATCATGTACGCCGTGCTGGAGCTGTCGGGCCAGGAATACGTGGACCGCTACGCCGCCGAGGTGAAGGCCGAGGCGGAGGCGGCGAAGACCCGCCGGTTCGCCCGGCGGCACTGAGTCGCGGGAACGCCGGAAGGGGCGGCCGGAGATCTCCGGCCGCCCCTTCCTCGACGCTCGGAACCGTTACGGCTTGGGCGTGGCGTGCGGTGCGCAGGTGACGTCGGAGCTGTCCAGCTCACCGGTCAGCAGGTAGGCGTCGACCCGCTCGTTGACGCACGGGTTGACCAGGCCGGTGACGCCGTGGGAGCCGGCGCCCTCCTCGGTGATCAGACGCGAGCCCTTGAAGCGCTGGTGCAGCGAGACGGCGCCCTCGTAGGGAGTGGCCGCGTCCCGCGTGGACTGCACGATCAGCACGGGCGGCAGACCCTTGTGGGTGCCGACCTCGACCGGGTTCTGCTGCTTGGCCGGCCAGGTGGCACAGGGCAGGTTCATCCAGGCGTTCGCCCAGGTCATGAACGGGTAGTCCTTGTTGAGCCGGGTGTTGTCCCGGTCCCAGGTCTGCCAGCTCGTGGGCCACTTGGCGTCGGCGCACTCGACGGCGGTGTAGACCGCGTTGCCGTTCTCCGCGGAGATGTTGCCCGCGGTGTCCGACAGGTCGGGCGCGGCCGCGTCCACGAGCGCCTGGGTGTCACCGGCGACGTACTTGCTGAACACCGTGGCGACCGGCACCCACGAGGAGTCGTAGTACGGGGCGCTCTGGAAGAAGGAGATCAGCTCGGCCGGGCCGACGACTCCGCCGAGCGGGCTCTTCGCGGCGGCGGCGCGCAGCTTGAGCCACTGCTCCTGCACGGCGGCGCGGGTGGTGCCGAGGTGGAAGGCGGCGTCGTTCGCGGCGACCCAGTACTGCCAGTCCTTCCAGCGGCGCTCGAAGGCGATGTCCTGGTTGAGGTTGGCCTCGTACCAGATGTTCTCGCGCGCCGGGTCGACGACGCTGTCCACGATCATCCGGCGGATGTGGCCCGGGAAGAGCGTGCCGTAGACGGCGCCGAGGTAGGTGCCGTAGGAGACGCCCAGGTAGTTGAGCTTCTTCTCGCCGAGCGCGGCCCGGATGACGTCCAGGTCGCGGGCGGTGTTCGGCGTGGTCATGTGCGGCAGCATCGCGCCGCTGTGCTCGGCGCAGCCCTCGGCGTACTCGCGGGCGAGCTTGCGCTGGGCGAGCTTGTCGGCCTCGTCGCGGGGCACCGGGTCGGCCTTGGGCGCCTTGACGAACTCCTGCGGGTCGATGCAGGAGATGGGGGCGGAGTGGCCGACGCCGCGCGGGTCGAAGCCCACGAAGTCGTACGCCTTGGCGGTGTTGGTCCACAGCGCGTTCTTGGTGGTGACCCGGCGCGGGAAGCGCAGGCCGGAGCCACCGGGGCCGCCGGGGTTGTAGATGAGGGCGCCCTGGCGCTCCTGCTTGGTCCCGGTGTTGCCGATGCGGTCGACGGCGAGCTTGATCTGCTTGCCGTCCGGCTTGGCGTAGTCCAGCGGCACGGAGACCCAGCCGCACTGGATGGGCTTCTCCAGCCCCCAGTCGGCGGGGCAGTCCTGCCAGTCGATGCCGGCCTTGGCGGCGCGCGCGGCGGCCGTGGCGGCGCCGAGGGCCTCGCGGTCCTGGCCCCGGCCGCTGTCGGCGCTGGCCGCGGGCGCGGTCACCGCGCCGGCTATCAGCGTGGCGGTGACGAGCGCGCCGGCCGAACTCAGCGCCAGCAGACGGCTCTTCGGCTTGTTCTCCCTCAAGGGGTCCCCTCCCCGTGACTTCACTGCGAATAGTCAGGCGGGGAATCCTCTCGGCTGTGAGCCGTCGGAGAACAGGGTTGACCGACCTTCTTTACCAATCCGATAAACGGATGGTCATTTCCGATCGGCGGTCAGTAGCGCCAACGCCTCGTCGAGACGGCGCCGCAGGGCGAGCGCGTCGGGCGCCACGGCACTGACGAGGACCGCGTGACCGGCGAGCGGCATCAGGGCGGTGCCCTCCCCCAGCATCCGGGCCTCAGCCGGGTTCGTCAGCAATTCGGTTCCCGCAAGGACCAGTTGCCCGACCGCACGGTGTCCCCCGAGCACGGCAGGGCCGTCCCAGCCGCCCGGTGCTCCGGGGCCGCAGGACAGCTCCTGGTCGAGCAGCGTGGCGCCCGCGAGGCGCACCGTGAGCCTGCTGGTGAGCCGGCCCGGCTCCTCCCCGGCCCGCCCGAGCACCTGCTCTTCTCGCAGCACCAGCCGGGCGCCGGGCGCCAGTTCGGCTCGGGTGGTGACGTGCAGATCGCTGCCCCGCGCCGAGATGAGCTGCTCGGGCAGCCAGTACAGCTCTCCCCCGGCGGCCACGTCGAGCCGTACGTCGTAGCGGGCCTCGCCCTTGGCCTGGCCGGGCAGCGCGAGGGTGGCGGCGGCCGAGCCGAGGTGCAGCCGGGCGCCCTCCCCCACGCCGGCCTCGACGGCGAAGCGGTCGCCGCCGAGCGGGCCGCTCATCGCGCCGACCAGCAGGACGCGGGCTTCGGTGCCGTGCGCACGGGTGCGGCGGGGGGCCAGCGGGCCCTCGCCCTCCAGCACCGGAAGCACGGTGCCGCCCCGGCCGTCGGCGCGGGCCTCGATCCGGGCGCGGGCGGTGACGCCGGCCGCGGTCACGCCGTCCACGCGGCGAGCCGCTCGCGCACCCAGCCGGCCACCTCGCCGACCCCGTTCTCGACGCGCAAGGTCTGGAACACCACGGGGAGTTCGGCCCGCTGCGCCTTGGCGTCGGCGGCCATCCGGGCGAGGTCGGAGCCGACGTAGGGGGCGAGGTCGGTCTTGTTGACCACGAGCAGGTCGGCGGTGGTGACGCCGGGGCCGCCCTTGCGCGGGATGTCGTCGCCGCCGGCCACGTCGATCACGAAGATCTGGGCGTCCACCAGGCCCTTGGAGAAGGTCGCGGTGAGGTTGTCACCACCGGACTCCACCAGGATCAGGTCGAGCGGGCCGACGGCGCCCTCCAGATCCTCCACCGCTTCGAGGTTGGCGGAGATGTCGTCGCGGATCGCGGTGTGGGGGCAGGCGCCGGTCTCCACGGCCGTGATCCGCTCGGGCGGCAGCACGGCCTCGCGGAGCAGGAATTCGGCGTCCTCGCGGGTGTAGATGTCGTTGGTGACGACGGCGAGGGAGAGCTCGTCGCGCAGCGCCCGGCACAGCGCGGCGACGGTCGCGGTCTTCCCCGAGCCCACCGGGCCGCCGAGCCCGATGCGCAGGGCGCGCCGCTTGCCGTCGGAGCGGTGCGCGTCGGCGCTGACGGCCTCCGGGCCGGTGTGGGTGTGGTCGAGATGCATGTGCGGCTCCAAGTGCGGTTCGTCGGGGCCTCTAGGAGGCGAAGAGGCGGACCGGCCAGGCGGCGTGCGCCTGTGCGCCGATCTCCAGCAGGGGTGCGGACGCGGCGGGCAGGGCGTCCACTCCCTCGGTCAGTGCGCGCCGGGCGGACTCCACGGCACGGTCCGCCACCCGGTCCAGCTCCGGTGCCAGCCGGGCGAGGACGCCGGTGGCGTCGAACGGGTCGAGGCTGAGCAACCGTACGGTGGCGGTCGCGGGGCCGCTCACGCTCTCGTACAGCGCGCAGTAGGCGGCGTCCAGGGGCTCCAGACCGGCCGCGCGGGCGGTCTGGAGCCCCTGGACG
>NZ_MUNH01000500.1:0-6708 GCF_002154615.1 Streptomyces recifensis | reverse complement strand
GGCGGTCCGGGCCCGGACCGGTTCCTGGCGCCCGACCTGGCCGCCGCCGACGCCTTCGTGCGCGGGGGCGGGCTGGTGGCGGCCGCCGAGACGGTCACCGGACCGCTGCGCTAGACGCCGCCAAGGGGCCCCACCCGCGGGTGGGGCCCCTTTTGGCTTCCGGTGCTAGAACTCCAGCCGTTCCCGGCGCACCGAATACACCACGAAGCCCGCGCCCACGGCGAGGAACAGGGTGCCGGAGACCACGTACGGCGTGGTGTCGAAGCTTCCCGTGTCCGCCAGTCGGGTCGGGTCGGAGGCGGTCTGACCGGCCAGGCCGGACACCGTGGTGACCTGCTCGGTGATCCCCGAGTCCGGGTTCCCGGAGTCCGCCGACCCGGAGACCGCCGTGCCCGCGGCGGGGGCGCCCGTGGAGGGGCCGTCCTGCGAGGCGTTGGCGGACGGGACGAACCACAGGGCGCACAGCAGCGTGCCCGCGGCGGTGGCGGTCAGCAACGGACGGCGAGCGGATGCCACGGAATATCGATCCCCTTGTGACGCTGGCGAATTGGCCGTGCGGAGCGATGTTAATGAAAATCGCGGGTCACAGGAAAGTCACGACAGGTTTCAGTTCTAGGCTCGCCCTATGGACGCTGAAGAGACATCACGATTTGTACGCCTTCGAGTGGAGCTGGTCCTCGAGGTGCTCGACGACGACGAGCTGACCAAGGCCGCGCTGCGCCGCATCGCCACCGATCCGGAGCTGCCGGACGCGGAACGGGCGCATGCCGAGGGTGCTGTGACGGAAGACACCGCCGAGGCGCTGGCCTATCTCGTCGACCCGTTCGACCTGGTCAGCGAGGTGCCCGGCGTGGAGCTCGCCCAGGCTTCCTGGTCCAGCGAGCACTCCGAGTACGACGCGGACTCGCCCGAATGGGACCTCGGCGGGGATGATGAGGACGACGACGAACCGGCCGACGAAGCGGACGGCCGGAACGAGCGGTAGGCAGCCCGGCGGCTTCGGCCGCGGGATCCGGGGCACGGATGACCCGGACGGCAACCGCCGTCCGGGTTTTCTCGTCTCACAAGTGGCGCACGGAGGCCCGCGCACCGCCCGTCCCGAAGACAGGACGTGGTGTGCCCCACAGAACCCCTCTCCGGGGAACGGGAAGGCGCGGCCGTGACGTTGAGAGAGTTCAACGGGGATTCTCGGGGTTCTGGCGGATTCGGCAACGATGGAGAAACGTGTGATGACGGACAGTAAGCGGCGCAAGGGCCTGACGGTCGCGTCCGCACTGCTCGGTGGTGTGCTCGTGCTCACGGGCTGTTCCGGCGGCGGTAATGCCAGCGCGTCCGACGGCGGTGAGAGCTCGCAGGCGAAGGCCGACGAGGCGGCGGCGCAGAAGTCGTCCGAGGCGCAGATCACGATCACGCCGAAGGACGGCTCCAACAACGCCTCCATCAACAACTCGGCCACGGTCAAGGTCGCCAAGGGCACCCTGACCGGCGTGAGCATGACCACCGCGGACGGCAAGCCGGTCGAGGGCGCGCTCTCCGCCGACAAGCTGAGCTGGAAGCCGACCACCCAGCTGGAGCGGTCGACCACCTACAAGCTCGCCGCCGAGGCCAAGGACTCCGACGGCCGCGTGGCCCACGAGAACGCGTCCTTCACCACGGTCTCCCCGTCCAACAGCTTCATAGGCAACTTCACCCCTGACAACGGCAGCACCGTCGGGGTGGGCATGCCCGTGTCGATCAACTTCGACAAGGCGATCACCGACAAGGCCGCCGTGCAGAAGGGGATCACCGTCTCCTCCTCCAGCGGTCAGGAGGTCGTCGGCCACTGGTTCAACGCCAACCGGATCGACTTCCGCCCGGAGACGTACTGGAAGGAGAACTCCACCGTCACGCTGAAGCTGGCGCTCGACGGTGTCGAGGGCGCCAACGGCGTCTACGGCGTCCAGCAGAAGACGGTCACCTTCCACGTCGGCCGCAACCAGGTCTCCTACGTCGACGCCAAGACCAAGCAGATGAAGGTCACGCAGGACGGCAAGGTCGTCAAGCAGATACCGATCTCCGCCGGTTCCCCCGAGAACAAGACCTACGCCGGCGTCATGGTCATGTCCGAGAAGTTCAAGCAGACCCGGATGAACGGCGCGACCGTCGGCTTCACGGACGACGACGGCAAGGGCGAGTACGACATCAAGGACGTGCCGCACGCCATCCGCCTCACCGGCTCCGGCACCTTCCTGCACGGCAACTACTGGGGCGCGAAGTCCATCTTCGGCAACGAGAACACCAGCCACGGCTGTGTGGGCCTCTCCGACACCAAGGGCGCCAAGGACCCGAACACCCCGGCCGCCTGGGTTTTCAACCACTCCCTCGTCGGTGACGTGGTGGTCATCAAGAACACCGGTGACAAGACCGTCGCCCCGGACAACGGCCTCAACGGCTGGAACATGGACTGGGCGCAGTGGAAGGCCGGCTCCGCCGTCTGATCCCGCAGCGCAACCCCTGAGCGCACGAGTGCCGCCCCTTCCGGTCGAGGGGCGGCACTGTCGTCTCAGAGGGTCGGCACCGCCGCCGCGCCCCAACTGGCCAGCAGACGAAGCGACTCGGCCGACGCGGAGTCCGGTTCGGCGTGGTAGACGATCAGGTTGAGATCCGCGTCGCCGGTCACCCGCAACCCCTCGAAGCCCAGGGCGAGTTCACCGACCAGCGGATGCCGCAGCCGCTTCACGCCGTAGAACTGCTCCTTCACGTCGTGCGTGGCCCACAGACGGCGGAACTCCTCGCTCTTGACGGAGAGTTCGCCGACCAGCGCGGCCAGCCGGGCGTCGTCCGGGAAGCGCCCGGCGTCCATGCGCAGTCCGCAGACGATGTCGATCGCCTTCTGCTCCCAGTCGACGAACAGCTCGCGGTACTCCGGGCAGAGGAACACCAGCCGGGCCCAGGTGCGGTCCTCGGGCGCGAGCCCGCCCCAGTCGCCGAACAGCGCGGTCGCCATCCGGTTCCAGGCCAGGATCTCCGTGCGACGCCCCGTGATGTACGCCGGGACCGCGTCCATCGAGGCCAGCAGGTGCTGGAGCGCGGTCCGCACCTGGGGGCGGCGGGCCGGCGGCCGCTTCTTGTGCGGGGCCGGCTTGGCCAGGTGGGTCAGGTGCGCGTGCTCGGCGTCGGTCAGGCGCAGGGCGCGGGCGATGGAGTCCAGCACCTCCGCCGACACGTTCCGCCCGTTGCCCTGCTCCAGCCGCGTGTAGTACGCCACCGACACCCCGGCCAGCTGCGCCAGCTCCTCCCGGCGCAGCCCCGGCACCCGGCGGCGCCGGCCGAAGTCGGGCAGGCCCACGTCCTCCGGCTTGAGCCGGGCGCGGCGGCTGCGGAGGAACTCGCTCAGCTCGGCCCGCCGGTCCAGCGGGCGGCTCACGGCCGCCTCCGCCTGTTCGTCCATGCCCCAAGTATCGAGGGCGCCGACGGAACGTACGCTCCGGAGCCTGACCCCGCCAGTGGTAGGAACAGCGGTCGTACGCAAAGCCGTGACCTGGGTGGGAGCGGGAGATGGGGGCACGCTGGGAGAGTGCCCGGTCGAGACCGTGTCCGGGCCACGGCGAAGCTTAGGAGAACCCGGCATGACCACTGTTGCTGCGTACGCCGCGCCCGCACCCAAGGCGCCCCTGGAGCGGACCACGATCGAGCGGCGGCCGGTCGGCGACCACGACGTCCTGATCGACATCAAGTTCGCGGGGATCTGCCACTCCGACATCCACCAGGCCCGCGACGGCTGGAGCGAGGGCATCTTCCCGATGGTGCCCGGCCACGAGATCGCCGGTGTGGTCACCGAGGTCGGCCCCGAGGTCACCAAGTTCTCGGTGGGCGACCGGGTGGGCGTCGGCTGCATGGTCGACTCCTGCCGCGAGTGCGACAACTGCAAGGCCGGACTGGAGCAGTACTGCACGGGCACCGGCACCGTCTGGACGTACAACGCCGTCGGCAAGGACGGCGAGCCCACCTACGGCGGCTACTCCGAGCAGATCGTCGTCGACGAGGGCTTCGTCGTCCGCATCCCCGACGGGCTGGGCCTGGACGTGGCCGCGCCGCTGCTGTGCGCGGGCATCACCACGTACTCCCCCCTCAAGCACTGGGGTGTCGGTCCCGGCAAGAAGGTCGCCGTGGTGGGCTTCGGCGGACTCGGCCACGTCGGCGTGAAGCTGGCCCACGCGATGGGCGCCGAGGTCACCGTCCTCTCGCAGTCGCTGCGCAAGAAGGACGACGGCCTGCGGCTCGGCGCCGACCACTACTACGCCACCAGCGACCCCGAGACCTTCGAGAAGCTGGCCGGCACCTTCGACGTCATCCTGAACACCGTCTCCGCCCCGCTGGACTTCGCGGCCTACATGTCCCTGCTGCGCCTGGACGGCGCCATGGTCAACGTCGGCCTTCCGGAGGAGCCGGTGCAGGTCACCCTCCAGTCCATCTTCGGCAACCGGCGCAACCTCACCACCTCCAACATCGGCGGCATCCCCGAGACCCAGGAGATGCTCGACTTCTGCGCCGAGCACGGGGTGGGCGCCGAGATCGAGCTGATCGGCGCGAGCGAGATCAACGACGCGTACGAGCGGGTGACCGCCAGCGACGTGCGGTACCGGTTCGTGATCGACACGGCGACGATCTGACGTTCCAGGGCAGGAAAAAGGGCCGCCCGGCCGGAGCCGGGCGGCCCGTTCCCGTGTGATCAGCCCTGAGCGGGGGCGACGCCGATCGGGCAGGAGACGCCCGTGCCACCGATGCCGCAGTACCCGGCGGGGTTCTTGTCCAGGTACTGCTGGTGGTAGGCCTCGGCCGGGTAGAAGGGGCGGCCCTCTGCCGGAAGGATCTCCGTGGTGATCGTGCCGTGTCCGGAGCCGGTGAGCACCTTCTGGTACGCGGCACGGGACGCCTCGGCGGCGGCCGCCTGCTCGGGGGTGTGGGTGTAGATCGCGGAGCGGTACTGGGTGCCCACGTCGTTGCCCTGGCGGAAGCCCTGCGTGGGGTCGTGGGACTCCCAGAAGGTCTTGAGCAGCTGCTCGTACGAGACGACCTTCGGGTCGTAGACCACGCGGACCGCCTCGGTGTGGCCGGTCAGGCCCGAGCACGCCTCCTCGTAGGTGGGGTTCTCGGTGTAGCCGCCCTGGTAGCCCACGAGCGTGGTGTAGATCCCCGCCGGGAGCTCCCAGAACTTGCGCTCCGCGCCCCAGAAGCAGCCCAGCCCGAAGTCGGCGACCTCCAGCCCCTCGGGGTAGGGACCGGAAAGCGGGTTGCCGAGGACGGTGTGCCGGGCGGGGACCTCGAAGGCGGGCACGTCCCGGCCCGCGAGCGCCTGCTCGGGGGTGGGGAGCTGCGGTGTGCGGCCGAACAGCATGGGGTCTCCCTGGTCGGTCTCGGTGCGGACGGGCACCGACTACAACGATGCGGCCGCCCCGGACATTCCGGCTCGGGCCGCCGCTGCGGCCTCCAGTACGGCGGTGTCGCGGACCTGGCAGAAGTACTCCGCCTTGTTGTTCCGGTACCGCCACGGCAGCGCGTCCACGTGGCCGTCGACCAGCCGGAAGTGCTCCACGGCTGCCTCGTTGCGCCCCTGGAGGTGCAGGTAGTAGGCGAGCAGGTGGCGCAGCTCCGGCAGGCGCGGGTGCGCCGGGTCGGCGGCGGCCGCGTCCTTCAGGGCCGCCTCGACCCGCGCCAGCATCTCCGGGGTGTTGTCGGCGGCGGTGTCGTCGGAGTCGTCGTGCTCGAAGTGCGCGATCAGCGGCAGCGCCGTCAGCAGGCTGCCGGCCGGCGCTCCGGCGGCGGCCCGCTCGGCGAACTCGGTGGCCAGCCGCTCGGAGCCGCGCCACTTGGCGCACCAGTACTGCAGGGCCGAGAAGTGCGCCTCGTAGTGGTGCGGGGCGCGGGCCGTGATCTCGGTCCACAGGTCGTCCATCTTGGCGTTCGGGTAACCGAGGCCGAGGGCCAGCCAGATCTCCGCGACGTACGGCGTCGGGTCGTCCGGGTTCAGCGCCGCCGCCCGCGCGACCTCCTCGCGGGCCTCCAGCAGCGTGCGGCGGAACCCGTCGAACTGCTCGCGCGTGGTGTGCTGCGCCCGCTGTCCACCCCGCACCCGCCAGGCCAGGATCACCGCGCTGCGGGCCCGGACCACGGCCGCGTCGGGGTCCTCGGGACGCTCGGCCTCCCAGTCCAGCAGCCAGGTGTCGTCGTCGGCCGCCCTGTCGGCCAGCCGGAACGTGAGCAGGGACCTGCGCTCCCAGTCCCGGCCTACGGCCGCCATCAGGTCGGCGGCGGGGCGCCAGTCGCCGCCCCGGACCGCCGCCAGGGCGGCCGTCGTCTCCGGGGTCAAGGGGCCGGCCGAGTCGGTGTTCTGCCGCTCGACGGGCAGCAGGCCGAGCGCGGCCGAGGCGGCCGCCTTCCCGGCGGCGGTCGCGGCGGCCTCCTCGGCCTCGATGGCGGCCTCCGCGTTGCCGGAGAAGAACTCCTTCAGGAACACCTTGGCCATCCAGGCCGCGAAGAGCACGAAGGGGAGCGCGAGGGCGGCGAGTATCCAGAGCAGGACGGTCATGGGCGGGCGGGGTCCGTTCGGGTCGGGGGGTGTTCGGGCGGTTCAGGCGGGCTGGACGGCCGTCGGCGGGAGGAGGGCGCGCAGCGGGGCGGTGTCGGGCACGTCGGCCAGGGCCGCGTCCACGGCCGCCTCCAGTGCGT
>NZ_MUNH01000499.1:0-6476 GCF_002154615.1 Streptomyces recifensis | reverse complement strand
GCCGCCGCGGCGGCTCCGGGGGCGGGCGGGCGGTTCGTCGCGCCACTGCTCGTCGTAGCCCTCGACGTCGTCCAGGTCGGCCGCGTAGTCGTGCAGCACGCCGAGGCGGATGCCGAGGGCGCGCAGCCGGCGCGGGATGTGGTTGACCGGGGTGGCGGTGACCACGAGCAGCCCGAACACGGTGAGCAGCACCAGCAGCGGTACGGCGAGCACCTCGCTCATGGTGTACGTCAGCGGGGTGGCGGCCGCCCAGCCGATGAGGCCGCCGGCGTCCCTTATGGCCCGCATGCCGTCGTCCCGGGCGGGCGAGCCGCAGGCGATGTGCACCTGGCCGAGCACGCCGACGACGAGCGCGGACAGACCGATGACGATCCGGCCGTTGGCCTCCGGTTGCTCGGGGTGCCGGATGAACCGGACGGCGATGACCGCGAACAGTATCGGCACCAGCAGGTCGAGGCGGCCGAAGGAGCCGGTGACCAGGATCTCCACCAGGTCACCGACGGGTCCGCTGAGGTCGGCCCAGGTGCCGGCGGCGACGATCAGCGCGACGGCGAACAGCAGCAGCGCGATTCCGTCCTTGCGGTGGGCCGGGTCGAGATTGCGCGCGCCCTGCCCCACGCCCCGGAAGACTGCGCCGACCGCGTGCGCCGTGCCGAGCCAGACGGCACGGACGAGTCGGTACAGGCCGCCGGTGGGGCTCGGCGCGGGCTTGGGCGGTGCCTTGCGGACCGGAGCCCGACGGGCCGGCGCCTTCTTGGCCGGGGCCTTTTTGGCGACCGCCTTCCTCGCCGGAGCCTTCGCGGGAGCGGCCGCCTTCCTGGCGGGCGGCTTCTTGGCTGCGGAGGGACGTGAGGCCATGGGACCGAGGTTACCGGGGGAGACGACAGCGGACACGTGTGCCCACTGCTTCACCCGTTCGTGTCGCCCTTGGCAAGGCGCCGAATTGACGCCCGCTCATGGAAGGCCGGAGATCCGGCGGGTCGTCAACTCCGTGGAGGGAGTGCGGCGGAGCCGTCGGCGCCCGGCTCCAGGGCGTCCAGCGCCCGGCGCAGACCGGTGAGTTTGCGCTCCAGGTGCGCGGCGGTGGCCACCGCCGCCGCGTCGGCGGACTCGTCGTCCAACTGCTTGGAGAGCGCCTCGGCCTGCTCCTCGACGGCCGCGAGCCGGGCGGACAGCTCCGCGAGCAGCCCCGCGGGCTCCTTGCTGTCGACCGTGTCCTTCCGCCCGCCCTCCAGCTGGAGCCGCAGCAGCGCCGCCTGCTCCCTCAGTTGGCAGTTCTTCATGTACAGCTCGACGAACACCGAGACCTTGGCGCGCAGCACCCACGGGTCGAACGGCTTGGAGATGTAGTCGACCGCGCCCGCCGCGTAACCCCGGAAGGTGTGGTGCGGGCCGTGGTTGATCGCGGTGAGGAAGATGATCGGGATGTCCCGGGTCCGCTCCCGCCGCTTGATGTGCGCGGCCGTCTCGAAGCCGTCCATACCCGGCATCTGGACATCCAGCAGGATGACCGCGAAATCGTCCGTGAGCAGTGCTTTGAGCGCTTCCTCCCCGGAAGATGCCCGCACCAGCGTCTGATCGAGCGCAGAGAGGATGGCCTCCAGCGCCAGCAGATTCTCCGGCCGGTCATCGACCAGGAGGATCTTGGCCTTCTGCACCATGGCCCGCCCTCCTCGCCCCGGCGGTACACCGGGCGCCGCCCCAGGGGACGACTCCCTTTCGTCGCCCGTCCTTGTGCCGGTCGTCGTAGCCGCACCCCGCCCGTCGCCACACCCTGTCACCGCGATGTCACGGTGCACACAGTTCAAACGCGGGCAGAGCCTGGAAGGTTCCCGGAATCCGAGGTTCCCACACCTGGCCCGCGCTGTGCACCGCGCCCCTGTGACCGGTCCTGCCGTACCGTCACTCCGGCCGCATCCACTGTCGCATGGTGGTCAACAGGTGATCAGGGTCGACCGGCTTGGTGACGTAGTCCGAGGCGCCCGACTGGAGCGCCTTCTCCCGGTCGCCCTTCATCGCCTTCGCGGTCAGCGCGATGATCGGCAGCCCGGCGAACTGCGGCATCCTGCGGATCGCGTTCGTGGTCGCGTACCCGTCCATCTCGGGCATCATGATGTCCATCAGCACCACGGCCACGTCGTCGTGCTGCTCCAGGACCTCGATCCCCTCGCGGCCGTTCTCGGCGTACAGCACCGACAGGCCCTGCTGCTCCAGGACGCTGGTGAGCGCGAAGACGTTGCGGATGTCGTCGTCGACGATGAGCACCTTCTCGCCGCCGAACCGCACCGCGCGCACCGGCCGCTCGGTGTCCTCCGGCTGCTCGACGGTGATCGGCTGCTCCGGCCGCGGCTCGGCCTCGGGCAGGCCCCGGCGGCGCCGCCGGAAGAGCGCGGCGGGCCCGTTCTGCGTCTCCCGGTACGACGTCACCTCGGCCGGCGTCTCGGCCCGGGGGTCCGTCAGCTTGGCCGACAGGTGCGCCTCCGAGGCGACCAGCTCACCGGCCTCCAGCGGGGGCACGGACTGCTGGTAGCCCTGCGGCGGGAGTTCGCTCGGGTGCAGCGGCAGGTACAGCGTGAACGTGGACCCGCGCCCCGGCTCGCTCTGCGCGTGGATCTCACCGCCGAGCAACTGGGCGATCTCCCGCGAGATCGACAGGCCGAGGCCGGTGCCGCCGTACTTGCGGCTGGTGGTGCCGTCGGCCTGCTTGAACGCCTCGAAGATCACCCGCATCTTGCTCGCCGCGATGCCGATACCGGTGTCGGTGACCGAGAACGCGATCAGATCGGCGTCCGGATCGGTGAGCGCCCCGGCCTCCAGCAACTGCTCCCGGATGGTCTGCGGCACATCCGCACCGGCCGGCCGGATCACCAGCTCCACCGAGCCGGAGTCGGTGAACTTCACCGCGTTGGAAAGCAGATTGCGCAGCACCTGGAGGAGGCGCTGTTCGTCGGTGTGCAGCGTCGCGGGCAGCTCCGGGGAGACCCGCACCGAAAGGTCCAGGCCCTTTTCGGCGGTCAGCGGGCGGAAGGTCGCCTCCACGTAGTCCACGAGCTGGACCAGCGCGATCCGCGTCGGGGAGACGTCCATCTTGCCGGCCTCGACCTTGGACAGGTCCAGGATGTCGTTGATGAGCTGGAGCAGGTCGGACCCGGCGCCGTGGATGGTCTCGGCGAACTCGACCTGCTTCGGGGACAGGTTGCTCTCCGCGTTGTCGGCGAGCAGCTTGGCCAGGATCAGCAGCGAGTTGAGCGGCGTACGCAGCTCGTGCGACATGTTGGCGAGGAACTCGCTCTTGTAGCGCATCGACACCGCGAGCTGCTCGGCGCGCTCCTCCAGGACCTGCCGGGCCTCCTCGATCTCGGTGTTCTTCACCTCGATGTCCCGGTTCTGCCGGGCCAGCAGCTCGGCCTTCTCCTCCAGTTCGGCGTTGGAGGACTGCAGCGCCTTCTGCCGGTTCTCCAGCTCCGCCGAGCGCTCCCGGAGCTGCTCGGTCAGCAACTGGGACTGCTTGAGCAACTGCTCCGTCTTGGTGTTGACGGAGATCGTGTTGACGCTGGTGGCGATCATCTCCGCGATCTGGTTGAGGAAGTCCCGCTGGATGTGCGTGAACGGCGTGAACGACGCCAGCTCGATCACCCCGAGCACATTGCCCTCGAACACCACCGGCAACACGATGACCTGCGCCGGCGGGGCCTCCCCCAGCCCCGAGGAGATCTTCAGGTAGCCGCTCGGCACATCCCTGACCAGGATCGTCCGCTTCTCCTGCGCGGCCGTCCCGATCAGCCCCTCACCGGGCCGGAACGAGGTCGGCATGGCGCCCGTGGAGCAGCCGTAGGAACCGAGCATGCGCAGTTCGTACTCCTCCTCGCCGTCCCCGGTGAGGTCCTGGCCGTCCAGCAGCGGCATGGTCAGGAAGAACGCGCCGTGCTGCGCGGAGACCACCGGGGTCAGCTCGCTCATGATCAGCGAGGCGACGTCCTCCAGGTCCCGGCGGCCCTGCATCAGCGCCGAGATCCGGGCGAGGTTGCCCTTGAGCCAGTCCTGCTCCTTGTTGGCGATCGTGGTGTCGCGCAGGTTGGCGATCATCTTGTTGATGTAGTCCTGGAGTTCCTGGATCTCCCCGGACGCGTCCACGTCGATCTTCAGGTTCAGGTCGCCGCGGGTCACCGCGGTCGCCACCTTGGCGATGGCGCGCACCTGCCGGGTCAGGTTCCCGGCCATCTCGTTCACCGACTCGGTCAGGTCCCGCCAGGTGCCGTCCACGTCGAGCACGCGGGCCTGGCCGCCGAGCTGGCCCTCGGTGCCCACCTCGCGGGCGACGCGGGTGACCTCCTCGGCGAAGCTGGAGAGCTGGTCGACCATCGTGTTGATCGTCGTCTTCAGCTCCAGGATCTCGCCCCGCGCGTCGATGTCGATCTTCTTGGTCAGGTCGCCCTTGGCGATCGCCGTCGTGACCATGGCGATGTTGCGCACCTGGCCGGTCAGGTTGGACGCCATCCCGTTCACCGACTCGGTGAGGTCCTTCCAGGTACCCGCCACACCGGGCACGTGCGCCTGGCCGCCCAGGATGCCGTCCGTACCCACCTCACGGGCCACCTTGGTGACCTGGTCGGCGAACGAACTCAGCGTCTTCACCATGGTGTTGATGGTGTCGGCGAGCTGCGCCACCTCACCGCGCGCCTCGATGGTGACCTGGCGCGTCAGGTCACCGTTGGCCACCGCGGACGCCACCTGGGAGATGTTCCGCACCTGCATGGTGAGGTTGTTGGCCATCAGGTTGACGTTGTTGCTCAGGTCCTTCCAGATGCCCGTGACACCCGGTACGTGCGCCTGCCCGCCCAGGATGCCCTCGGTGCCCACCTCGCGGGCCACCCGCGTCACCTGCTCGGCGAAGCTGGACAGCTGGTCGACCATGGTGTTGACCGTGGTGACCAGTTCGAGGATCTCGCCCTTGGCGTCGACCGTGATCTTCTTCGACAGGTCGCCCTTGGCCACGGCCGTCGTGACCTCGGCGATGTTGCGCACCTGGATCGTCAGGTTGTTGGCCATGAAGTTCACGGACTGCGTGAGGTCCTTCCAGGTGCCGGAGACACCCTGCACCTCGGCCTGACCGCCGAGCATGCCCTCCGTACCCACCTCACGGGCGACCCTGGTGACCTCCTGCGCGAACGACGAGAGCTGGTCCACCATCGTGTTCAGCGTGTTCTTCAGCTCCAGGATCTCCCCGCGCGCGTCCACGGTGATCTTCTGGGAGAGGTCACCGCGCGCCACAGCGGTCGCGACCTGGGCGATGTTGCGGACCTGGGCGGTGAGGTTCCCCGCCATGCCGTTCACCGAATCGGTGAGGTCCCGCCACACCCCGGCCACGCCCGGCACCTGCGCCTGACCGCCGAGGCGGCCCTCGGTGCCCACGTCACGGGCCACCCGGGTCACCTGGTCGGCGAAGGCGGAGAGCTGGTCCACCATCGTGTTGATGGTGTTCTTCAGCTCCAGGATCTCGCCGCGCGCGTCCACGTCGATCTTCTGCGAGAGGTCGCCGTTGGCCACCGCCGTCGTCACCTGGGCGATGTTGCGCACCTGGGAGGTGAGGTTCCCGGCCATGAAGTTGACGGAGTCCGTCAGCTCCTTCCAGGTGCCCGACACCCCGTCCACCCGCGCCTGACCGCCGAGGCGGCCCTCGGTGCCCACGTCACGGGCCATCCGCGTCACCTGGTCGGCGAAGCTGGAGAGCTGGTCCACCATCGTGTTCACGGTGTTCTTCAGCTGGAGCATCTCACCGGAGACGTCCACGGTGACCTTCTGCGAGAGGTCGCCGTTGGCCACCGCCGTCGTCACCTGGGCGATGTTGCGCACCTGACCGGTGAGGTTCCGGAACGCGGTGTTGACCGAGTCCGTCAGGTCCTTCCAGGTGCCGGCCGCGCCCGACACCTGCGCCTGGCCGCCCAGCTCGCCCTCGACACCGATCTCCCGCGCGACCCGCGTCACCTCGGCACCGAACGCCGAGAGCTGGTCCACCATCCCGTTGACGGTGTTCTTCAGCTCCAGCATCTCGCCCGCCACGTCGACGGTGACCTTCTGCGACAGGTCACCGCTGGCCACGGCCGTCGTCACGGCGGCGATGTCCCGCACCTGGGTGGTGAGGTTCCGGAACACCGTGTTCACGGAGTCCGTCAGGTCCTTCCACGTGCCCGCCGCACCCGGCACGTTCGCCTGCCCGCCGAGCCTCCCCTCGGCACCGACCTCGTTGGCCACCCGCGTGACCTCGTCCGCGAAGATCCGCAGCGTCTCGGTCATCTGGTTGATCGTCTCGGCGAGCTGCGCCACCTCGCCCCGCGCGGGAACGGTCACCTTCTGCGACAGGTCACCGTTGGCCACGGCCGTCGTCACCTGCGAGATCCCGCGCACCTGAAGGGTCAGGTTGCCGGCCATCGTGTTGACGGAGTCGGTCAGCTCCTTCCACACCCCGGCCACGCCCG
>NZ_MUNH01000498.1:0-2794 GCF_002154615.1 Streptomyces recifensis | reverse complement strand
CCCGGTGTCCTCCGCGAACCGCCGGGAGAACGTACGCGGCGACACGGCCGCGTGCCGGGCCAGCGCCTCGAGGCTCAGCGGCTCACCGAGCCGGTGCAGCGCCCACTCCCGCGTCGCGGCGAACCGCTCGCCCAGCGGCTCCGGCACACTGCGCGGCACGTACTGCGCCTGACCTCCGCTGCGGTAGGGGGCCGCGACCAGGCGCCGGGCCGCGTGGTTGGAGGCGGCCACCCCCAGCTCGCCGCGCAGCATGTGCAGGCACAGGTCGATGCCGGAGGCCGCCCCGGCCGACGTGAGCACGCTGCCCTCGTCCACGAACAGCACGTTCTCGTCCACCCGGATCAGCGGGTACCGGGCCGCCAGCGCGCGGGCGTAGTGCCAGTGCGTGGTGGCCCGTCTGCCGTCCAGCAGACCGGTGGCCGCCAGCGCGAACGCCCCCGTCGAGATCGCCGCCAGCCGCGCACCCCGTTCGTGTGCCGCCACCAGCGCCGCCACCACCCGCTCCGGCGGGTCCTCCCGGTCCGGGAACCGGTAGCCCGGCACGAACACCACGTCGGCCCACTCCAGCGCCTCCAGGCCATGCGCCACGTGGTACGACAGGCCGTCGCCGCCCGTCACCAGACCGGGCGCCGCCCCGCACACCCGCACCTCGTACGGCATGCTCGCGCGGGTCGTGAACACCTGCGCCGGAATACCCACGTCGAGCGGCTTGGCGCCCTCCAGGACGAGGACGGCGACACGGCGGAAACGGGAGGACGGCACGGGCAGCAGGGTACGCACTGGTCGGCGTGAATCCCTCGCGGGGCGCCGGGCAACCCCCCGATATGCTGCTGTTTTCTCCTGTACCGGCCGCCTCGGAAGGAATGCCCCGTGGAGTTCCGGCTGCTCGGCACCGTCTCCGTCGACACCCGCCGGGGACCGCTGCCGCTCGGCCCCGCCAAGCGCCGCAGCCTGCTCGCGGCGCTGCTGTTGTCGGCCAACACCCCGGTGCCGATGAGCCGGCTGACCGCCTGCCTGTGGGACGACGAGCCGCCGAGCCAGGCGCGCGGTGTCATCCAGGGCCATGTGTCCCGGCTGCGCGCCCTGCTCGCCGAGGGCGACGCGGAGGCGTACGGCGTCGAACTCCTCACCGCCGGGGACGCGTACGCGCTGCGACTGCCGGAAACCCTGCTCGACGCCCAGCGGTTCGAGGAGCTGCTCACCCTCGCCCGCGAACAGCGTGACCCCGCCGACGCGGTGCTCATGCTCGGCGACGCCCTCTCGCTGTGGCGCGGCCCAGCGCTCGGCGGTGCCTTCGCCGGACCGCCGCTCCAGGCCGCCGCGCACTCGCTGGAGGAGTCCCGGCTCTCCGCCGTGGAGCAACTGGCGCTCTCCTACGGCAGGTTGGGTGAGCACCACCGGGCCGCCGCCGTCCTGCGCACCGAGGCCGTCGCGCATCCGCTGCGCGAGTCGCTGTCCGCCGCGCTGATGACCGCCCTGTACCAGGCGGGCCGGCAGTCGGAGGCGCTCGACTGGTTCCATCGCACCCGCAGACTCCTCGCGGACGAACTCGGCATCGACCCCGGCCGTGAACTCGCCGATGCCTACGGGCTGATCCTGCGCGGCGACCCCGTACCCGAGCTGTCGGCCGGGCGTCCCGGGTCCGAGGCCGAACCGGTCCGGCCGCCCGTACCTCCGCGCCCCGCTCTCGTGCCCGCCGAGGCGCACGCCGACCTGCTGCCCCGCGCACCCCGCGGCTTCCACGGCCGGGGCGCGGAACTCGCCGCGCTCGGCCGGGCCGCCGCCGGGGAGGCGCCGGTGTGCCTGGTGACCGGGCCGGCCGGGGTCGGCAAGACCGCCCTCGCCCTGTGGTGGGCACACCGCAACGCCGACGCCTTCCCCGACGGGCGGCTCTTCATCGACCTGCACGGCTTCAGCGACACCGGCGAGCCGTCGGTGACCGAGGTGCTGCGCGAGTTCCTGCTCGCCCTCGGGGTGCCGCCGCGCCGGATACCGGAATCGGCCCCGGCCGCCGCCGCGCTGTTCCGTTCCCTCACCGACCGGCAGCGGCTGCTGGTCGTCCTCGACAACGCCCGCGACTCCGCCACGGTCCGCGCCCTGCTGCCCGGCGGCGCCGACTGCGTCACCGTCGTCACCAGCCGCCACCGCCTGGAGGGGCTCATCGCCTCCGACGCGGCCCGGCCCGTCCCCGTCGGCACGCTGGACGCGCAGGACGGCACGGCGCTGCTCGCGGGCGTCCTCGGGGAGGAACGGGTGCTCGGGGAGCCGGTGGCCGCGCGCAGGCTCGCCGAACTCTGCGGAGGGCTTCCGCTGGCCCTCAGGGTCACGGCGGCCCGGCTCGCGGGCCGCCCGCGGTGGAGCCTCGCCCACCTCGCGGACGAACTGGCCGACGAGCGCGGCCGCCTGGCCCACCTCGCCGTGGACGACACCGGGGTCCCGGCCGCCCTCCGCCTGACCGTGCAGCACCTTCCCGGCGAGGCCGCGCACCTCTTCGGCCGGCTCGGCCACCACCCCGGCACCCACTTCGACCCCTATACGGCGGCCGGCGGGTCGGTGCCGGCGAGCGCGGCCGCCGTATAGGGGTCGAAGTGGGTGCCGGGGTGGTGGCCGAGCCGGCCGAAGTGGTGCGCGGCCTCGCCGGGAAGGTGCTGCACGGTCAGGCGGAGGGCGGCCGGGACCCCGGTGTCGTCCACGGCGAGGTGGGCCAGGCGGCCGCGCTCGTCGGCCAGTTCGTCCGCGCGGTGGGCGAGGCTCCACCGCGGGCGGCCCGCGAGCCGGGCCGCCGTGACTCTGA
>NZ_MUNH01000497.1:0-7097 GCF_002154615.1 Streptomyces recifensis | reverse complement strand
CCGGGCGCGGGCACGGCAAGATCGTGAACGTGTGCTCGCTGCAGAGCGAGGTGGTCCGCCCCGGCATCGCGCCGTACGCGGCGACCAAGGGCGCGCTGAAGATGCTCACCAAGGGCATGTGCGCGGACTGGGGTCCGCGGGGCGTGCAGGTCAACGGGCTGGGGCCCGGTTACATCGAGACCGAGCTGACCCGGCCGCTGGTCGAGGACGCCGAGTTCAGCGCGTGGGTGCGGGGGCGGACCCCGGCCGGGCGCTGGGGGCGTACCGAGGACCTGGTCGGCGGGCTGCTGTTCCTGGTCTCTCCCGCCGCCGACTTCGTCACCGGCCAGGTGCTCTACGTCGACGGCGGCATGACGAGCGTGCTCTGAGAGCACGAGTTCACGGGCGCCAGAGCGGGTGTTCCCGCTCCGCCCACTCCCGGCTCACGGTGCCGGTGCGCAGTCCCCGCCGTGCCTCCGGGTCCCCGAGGGCCTTGCCGATGTGTCCCGCGAGCACCACGCCGACGGTGAGGGCCAGCCAGTCGTGCACGAAGGTGGCCGAGGTGCGCCACAGCAGCGGGGTGAGGTGGGTGAACCACATCATCAGGCCGGTGCCGAGCATCACCAGGACGGCTCCGGCGATCCAGGCCGTGTAGACCTTCTGCCCCGCGTTGAACTTGCCCGCGGGGCGCTCCGCGTACCGCCGGTCCCGGCGCAGGGCGGCGCGCAGCCAGCGCCTGTCGTGCGGGCCGAACCGGTTGAGCGCGCCCAGGTCGGCGCGGAACGCCCGCGAGACCAGGCCCAGCAGCACCGGCACCGGCAGCGCGAGCCCGGCCCATTCGTGGACGCGTACGACGAGTTCGCGGCGGCCGACCAGCACGGCGAGCTGCGGCACGTAGAGGCAGGCGGCCGTGGCCACGCAGACGGCCATGAGGGCGGCGCTCGTGCGGTGGACCCAGCGTTCGGCGGGGGTGAAGCGGTGGACGCGGGCGTCGGCGGGCGCCGGGGTGTCAGCTCGTAGGGTCATCGGTCCGTCCGTTCGAGCGGCCGACCCAGGCGTCGACGTCGTAGCCGAGTCTCTCCCAGTAGCCGGGCTCGACGTGGTCGCTGACGGTGATGCCGGAAAGCCATTTGGCCGACTTGTAGAAGTACATCGGGGCGACATAGAGGCGGACGGGGCCGCCGTGGTCGTGGCCGATGTCCTTGCCCTGCATGCGCAGCGCCACCAGGACGTCGGGGCGGCGGGCCTGGTCGAGGGTGAGGCTCTCGGTGTAGGTGCCGTCGAAGCAGGTGAAGCGGATGGCCCGGGCGGTGGGGCGGACGCCGGCCGCGTCCAGCAGGGTGCTCAGGCGGACGCCCTCGAAGGGGGTGCCCGGCACGCGCCAGCCGGTGACGCACTGGACGTCCCTGGTCAGCCGGGTGCGGGGCAGGGCGCGCAGGTCGGCGAGGGTGTAGGCGCGGGGGTGGTCCACCAGGCCGTCGACGGTGAGCCTGTAGTCGGCGGGGCCCTTGGGCGGGACGGAGGCGGCGACGGAGTAGTACCGGAAGCCGCCGCCGTTGGGGAGCAGGCCGCTCAGGCCGGTGGGGTCCTGGCCGGAGAGGGCGCCGAGCGCGCTCTCCGCGCCGCGTTGCAGCCAGGGCGCGGTGGCGACGCCGAGCGCGCCCAGGCCGAGGGTGCCGAGGAAGAGGCGGCGGCCGATGGGCCTGCCGTGCGCGTCGGGATCTTCGGCGGGGTCGGGGGCGTGCCGGTCCGGGTCGGGGGTCACGTCGTCATTCGAGCACGGGTGCGGGCCGTGGGGCCAGTGTTTCGGGGGGTCAGCCGGTGGCCAGGGCATGGGCGCGGGCCTGGTGGAAGGCGGCCCAGGGGTCCTGGCCGGTGTAGGACCAGGGGGCGCGGGTGGCGTGCGGCCCGATGCGGTGGAAGAGGGCGGCGGCCTCGGCGGGGCTGCGGCACGCGGTGGAGACGGCGACCGCCGCACAGGGCCTCACGGACCAGCCCTGGTACGACGCCCGCCGCCTCGACATCGACCTGCTGCTGTGGCGGCTGCGGGACCACCCTGACCTGGCGGCCTTCGTGGACCGCGCCCTCGGCCCGCTGCGCGAGCACGACCGGAGCGCCAAGCCCCCGCTGCTCCCCACCCTGGAGACCTACCTCGCCCACGCGGGCCGCAAGGCGGAGACCGCCCGCGAACTCCACCTCAACCGCCAGACGCTCTACAACCGCCTCGCCCGCATGGGCGAGTTGCTGAACACCGACCTCGACGACCCGCACACGGTCCTGGCGTTGAGCCTGGCCCTGCGGGCGAGGCGGCACGTGGACTAGGGCGTGTCCGCAAAGTCCCGCCTGGCTCTTCGGGCAGACGGCGCTACTTTGCGGACACGCCCTAGAGGAGCGCCATCGGCTGGGTCAACTCGTCGTAGATGCTGAGAACTTGGGCGATCGTGTCGTCCTCGGTCGGCCAGCCGTCCGCCTGGCGGATGCCGCGTTCGACGAGCCGCTCGCGCCGGCCGGGGTCGGCGAGGAGGGCGGTGACGGTGTCGGCGAGGGCGCGGGAGTCACCGTAGGGGACGAGGGCGGCGGCGTCGCCGACGAGGTCCGGGACGCCGCCGACGGCGGTGGCGACCAGGGGGACGCGGGCGTGCAGGGCCTCCTGGGCGAAGAGGGGGCGGGACTCCCAGCGGCTGGTGAGCAGGGCGAGGTCGGCGGCGGCGAGCAGGCCGGGCACGTCGTCGCGGACACCGAGCAGCCGTACGGGCAACTCCTCGTCGGCGATGCGCTGGTGCAGCTCGGCGCGGAGCGGCCCCTCGCCCGCGATCAGGGTGAGCGGCTGCGGATCGAGGCCGCTCCAGCGGCGGGCGGCGTCCAGCAGCACGTGGTAGCCGCGGTGACGGTCGAGGGAGCCGACGGCGAGGAGCAACGGGCGGTCGGTGGCGCCGAGTTCGGCGCGGAGCTTGGCCGAGGGGCGGTCCGGGTCCCCCGCTGCGGCGGGCCGGGGGCGGCCGGGCAGGGCCATCGCCCCGAGCCGGGCGTCCCGCGCGCCGGTGCGGCGGGCCCGGTCGACCAGGGCGGAGCTGGTGCCGAGGACCACGGCGGCCGTCCGGGCCACGCGCCGTTCCAGCAGCCGCAGCAGATGTGCCCGCGCGCCCTCGGCGTGCGCCCGGTCGTGCCAGGTGACGACCAGCGGGGTCGCCCGCCCGCCGAGCGCCAGCGCGGCCCGGAAGGAGGCGTGCAGCCCGTGCGCGTGCACCAGGTCGGCGTCCGCGCAGGCCGCCCGGAGCCGGCCCACGGCCGCCGGGTCGCTGCTGCGGGGCACCGGAACATGGTCGGCGCCGGTGCCCCGGAAGTCGTAGGCGTGGTCGGCCTCCGCCGGGGCGCAGACGGTGACCCGGACGCCCCGCGCGACGAGCCCCTGGGCCAGGGAGCGCACATGGGCGCTGCTCCCGGCGTTGCCGCCGCCGAGCACCTGCACGGTGCGCAGCGAGGACTGGCCGTGCGGGGCGTTGCTGCTCACGGGGGTCACTGAGGCCGGGACTCCTGGGTCGGGGCGGGGTCGGTCGGGGAGGTACGGAGAGGTCACGAGGACGTACAGAAGGTAGCGAACGGCGAAACGCCGGAAGCGGGGCACGACGGGCCGCGCGGGCCCCCGCCCGGAGGCGGCACACCGTCAAGCATGCCAGTACGTACGGCCGTTCCGGGAAATCCCGCCGGAGCCCGCGGGCGGGGCACGGTGGCAATGCGCCGGCGCATCTCACCCGTACGAGTGAGAGCGGCCGTCGGCCCGGCGGAGCCGGCCGGCGTACGTACCGCGAGGTCAGCGGCTCACAGCGCCCGCGCCCAGGCGGACACCCGGTCCCCGCGCACGGTGGCGGCGACCACGGCGACGGCGTGCACGAGCAGGCCCGCGCGCCCGCCCGCCGAAACGACGGCGGTGCCGAGCGCCGCGCCCAGGGCGTGCGCGCCGGTGTCGCCGAGCATGGCCCGCTCCCCCAGGTCCTCGGGGAGCACGGCGACGGCCCCGCCCGCCGTGACGGCCGCCAGCGCGCCGCCCGTCCCGCTCCGGGCGAGCCTCGGCGCCGCGAGCGCGAGCACGGCGCCCGCCGCGCGGCCGGGGCGCACGTCCAGCAGGTTGGCGGTGTGCGCGGCGCCCGCGATGACGACGCCCGCGAGCAGCCGGTCCAGCGGCCGCTCCTTCAGCAGGGTCCCGGCGGCGAGCGCGGCGGCGGAGATGCCGAACAGCTTGACCGCGCCGGAGGTGACTTCGCCGGTACGCAGGGCGCCGAAGTGGGCGCCGAAGCCCCGGCGGGGGTCGTCGGCGCCCGCGATGTCGTCGTAGGCGCCGCAGGCTCCGGCGGCCAGCACGGCGAGCCCGGCGGCCGGGTGGACGCGGGCGGCGGCGAGCGCGGTGGCGGCGGCGCTCGCCGCCCCGGCGTACAGCTCGACGGTGCGGCCCGCGTGGTTCTTCCGTTCCCAGCGGTCCCGGCCGCCCGGCGCTCGGTGCCGGAGCACCGCGGTCAGACCTCGGGTGAGCAGCGCCGAGGCCAGCAGGGCGGCGGCACGCGCCATCCCCTAGTCCTCCGCGCGGGCGGTGGCGAGGAGTTCCTCGGCGTGGGCGCGGGCGGCCTCGGAGTCCTCCTGGCCGGCCAGCATGCGGGACAGCTCGCGGACGCGGTCCTCGCCCTCCAGGACCTTGACACCGGACCGGGTGACCGAACCGTCGTTGGTCTTCTCCACCAGCAGCTGCCGGTCGGCGAACGCGGCGACCTGCGGAAGGTGGGTGACCACGACGACCTGCGCGGTCCGGGCGAGCTTCGCCAGCCGCCGCCCGATCTCCACGGCCGCCTTGCCGCCGACGCCGGCGTCCACCTCGTCGAACAGGTACGTCGGCACCGGGTCGGTGCCCGCGAACACCACCTCCACGGCGAGCATCACACGGGACAGCTCACCGCCGGAGGCGCCCTTGGCGATGGGCCGGGGCGGGGCGCCGGGGTGCGGGGCGAGCAGCAGCTCGACCTCGTCGACCCCGGTGGGCCCGTAGGCGACCGTACGGCCGCCGGCCTCGATGCCGTCGGGGTCCTCGGTCTGCCGGATGTCGAAGGAGACCCGCGCGTGCGGCATCGCCAGCGAGGCCAGTTCGGCGGTGACGGCGGCGGCGAACCGCTCGGCCGCCTCGGTGCGGGCCTTGGTCAACGTCTCGGCGAGCGCGCCCAGTTCGACGCCCAGGGCGTCGCGCTCGGCGGTGAGTTCGCCGATCCGCTCGTCGTCACCGTCCAGCTCGGTGAGCCGGGCGGCGCCCTGCTCGCCCCAGGCCAGCACGGCGCCGATGTCCTCGCCGTACTTGCGGGTCAGCGCGGTCAGCGCGGCCCGGCGCTCCTCGACCGCGGCCAGCCGCAGCGGGTCGGCGTCCAGGTCGGAGGCGTATCCGGCCAGCTCACCGGCGACGTCGGCGAGGAGGATGCCGATCTCCCCGATCCGGTCGGTCAGGGCGGCCAGCGCCGGGTCGTGGGCCCGGACCGCCTCCAGCGCCCGGTGGGCGCCCGCGACCAGGGTGGAGGCGTCGATGCCCTCCGGGTCCTCGGGGTTGCCCGCCAGGGCGGCGTGCGCGGCGGTGGCCGCGCCGGCCAGCGCCTCGGCGTGGCCGAGCCGCTCCGCCTCCTCGGCGAGTTCGGTGTCCTCCCCCGCGCGGGGTTCCACCGCGGCGATCTCGTCCAGGCCGTACCGCAGCAGGTCGGCCTCCTGGGCGCGCTCGCGGGCACGGGTGACGATCTCGTCCAGCTCGGCGGCGACGGTCCGCAGCCGCCGGTACGCCTCGGTGTACGCGGCCAGCGGGCCGGAGACGGCCTCGCCCGCGTACCGGTCCAGTGCCTGCCGCTGCCGGGACAGCTTGAGCAGGCCCTGCTGGTCGGTCTGGCCGTGCACGGCCACCAGTTCGTCGGCCAGCTCGGCGAGCAGCCCCACGGGCACGCTGCGCCCGCCGAGATGCGCGCGGGAGCGGCCCTCGGCGGAGACGGTACGGCTGATCAACAGGGCGCCGTCGTCCAGCTCGGCCCCCGCCTCCTCGGCGCGTACGACGGCGGAGGCGCCGGCGGCCAGGGCGATCCGCCCCTCCACCACCGCCTTGCCCGCACCGATCCGTACGAGCGCCGGGTCGGCGCGTCCGCCGAGCAGCAGGCCCAGGCTGGTGACCACCATGGTCTTGCCCGCGCCCGTCTCACCGGTGACCGCGGTGAACCCCGGCGACAGCTCGACCACGGCGTCGTCGATGACCCCGAGCGACCGTATCCGCATCTCCTCCAACACGGAACAGACCTTACGAGGTCCGGGGCGCGCCGCGCACACGGGCCGCCGCTGTCACTCCGAGGAGTGGTCCCGGGCGCCGCGCCAGCCGGTGGTCGGCAGGGCGAACTTCGCCACCAGCCGGTCGGTGAAGGAGGCGTGGTGCAGCCGGGCGAGCCGGACCGGCACCGCACCGCGCCGGACCTCGACCCGCGCGCCGGGCGGCAGCTCGATGGTGCGGCGGCCGTCGCACCACAGCACGCCCGGCGGGACGTGCGGGAGCACCTCGACGGCGAGGACCGAGTCGGGCGAGGTGACCAGCGGCTTCGCGAACAGGGCGTGCGCGCTGATCGGCACCATGAGCAGTGCCTCCACCTCGGGCCACACCACCGGTCCGCCGGCGGAGAAGGCGTAGGCGGTGGAGCCGGTGGGGGTGGAGAGCACGATGCCGTCGCAGCCGAAGGCGGTGACCGGACGGCCGTCGATCTCCAGCACCACTTCCAGCATCTTCTCGGCGGACACCTTCTGCACGGCCGCCTCGTTCAGCGCCCAGTCGGTGTGCACGATGTCACCGTTGCGGTGCACGACCACGTCGATGGTCATGCGCTCCTCGACCTCGTAGGAGCGGGCCACCACCCGGTCCACCACCCGGTCCAGGTCGTCCCGCTCGGCCTCGGCGAGGAAGCCGACGCTGCCGAGGTTGACGCCGAGCATCGGCACGCCGGAGGCGCGGGCGAACTCGGCGCCGCGCAGCAGGGTGCCGTCACCGCCGAGGACGATGAGCAGTTCGCAGCCGTCGAGTGACTGCGGTGTCGCCTCCTTGACGAGTTCGACCCCGCCCGGCC
>NZ_MUNH01000496.1:826-5182 GCF_002154615.1 Streptomyces recifensis | reverse complement strand
CGTGCGGTCGGGTCGTCCTCCTACTGGAGGTACGTGGTCGATTCGTCCGTGGGGGGGAAGGCGCCGTGCCAGGCGTCGCGGGCTCGCGACGATCGGGGAGACACCCCCTGGGCAGGGGTTCGGCCGAGTGGCGCGGCACCGGTGCTTGGCGTCCACTGGGAGTGGAGGGGGTGAACAGCGTGCGCGTGCTTGCAGGCACCGGGTGGGGCACGGCAGGCGATCTGGCCGGAGGAGAGTCATGGCTGAGCACACGTCGTCATCGGTCCTCACCGCGCCCCTGCGCGGCGCCGCCTCCCTCCTGAGCAAGGTGCCCGGCGCGTCGATGGTCAACAAGGCGGCCCAGGACACGCTGGACGTGATCGGCGTGGTCTCCCCCCGTGGGCGGCGCCTCGCGGTGTACGCCGGGGCGGGCGTGCTCGGCGTCGCCGGGGTCGTGGAGTGGCCCGTGGCGCTGACCGGAGCCGCCATCGCCTGGCTGACCCAGCCCCGCCCGCCGCTCGTGACCCCGGTGGCCGAGACCACGGACGTCGTGATCGAGGAAGCCGCGCCCGCGAGCGACGCCGAGGTGGGCGAGGCGGCCCTGCGGACCGGGCACCACGACGCCCCAGGCCCGGTGAAGGCGACGGACACGGAGTCCGCGCACCCGGAGGCGCACAAGAAGCACGGCAAGAAGTCCGGCAAGCACCCCAAGGGCGTCACCGGCCATCTCGGCCCCACCGCCCGCCCCGAACGCACCAGCCTCTGACGGCCTCGATGGTCCTCAGCTTCCTCACCGCCCCCTCCGCCGCCGCCCGCCTGCCCCGGCTCCTCGCGGAGGCGGCCGCTCCCCTGATCGGCGGCGGCCGCCGGCGCCGCGGCGGGCAGTACGACCCCGGAGACCCCCGAGGCCGAGGCCACGCGAGCGCGCCCGTTCCGCATCGTCGCCGTCACCTCCTGCCCCACCGGCATCGCCCACACCTACATGGCCGCCGAGTCGCTGGAGAACGCCGGCCGGGAGGCGGGCGTCGAGGTGACCGTCGAGACGCAGGGCTCGGCGGGGTTCACCCGGCTCGACCCGGCGGTGATCGAGGCGGCGGACGGCGTGGTCCTCGCCCACGACGTGCCGGTGCGCGAGAAGGACCGCTTCGCCGGCAAGCCCACGGTGGACGTCGGCGTGAAGGCGGGCATCAACCGCCCCGCCGAACTCATCTCCGAGGTCCGCGCCAAGGCGGAACGCGGGGAGAGGACCGCCCCCGCCGGTGCGGCCGCCACCCCCGTGGAGCGCGCGGGCGACTCCACCGAGGGCTACGGCACCAAGCTGCGGAAGTGGCTGATGTCCGGCGTCAGTTACATGGTGCCCTTCGTCGCGGCGGGCGGTCTGCTCATCGCCCTGGGCTTCGCCGTCGGCGGCTGGACGGTGAACAAGGCGCCCTCCGTCATGGACCACTTCGTGTGGACCCAGTCCGACAGCTGGGGCGCGCTGCTGTTCCAGATCGGCGGCATGGCCTTCAACTTCCTGATCCCGGTGCTCGCCGGGTACATCGCCTACGGCATGGCCGACCGGCCCGGCCTCGTCCCCGGCTTCGTCGGCGGCGCGATCTCGCTCAGCATCAACGCGGGCTTTCTCGGCGGCCTCGCGGCCGGTCTGATCGCCGGTGGGGTGGTGCTGGCTATCCAGCGGGTGCGCATACCGGCGGCCATGCGCGGCATCATGCCGGTGGTGGTGATCCCGCTGATCTCCTCGGCGGTCGTCGGCTTCCTGATGTTCGTGGTGATCGGCAAGCCCATCGCCGCCGCCCAGAAGGGGATGACCGACTGGCTGAACGGCCTCACCGGTACCAACGCGGTCCTGCTCGGCGCCCTCCTCGGCCTGATGATGTGCTTCGACCTGGGCGGCCCGGTCAACAAGGTGGCCTACACCTTCGCCACCGCCGGGATCGCCGTCGCCGCCCCCAGTGACTCGGCGATGAAGATCATGGCCGCGGTGATGGCCGCCGGTATGGTCCCGCCGCTGGCCATGGCCCTGGCCACGACCGTGCGCGGCAGGCTCTTCACCCCGGCGGAGCGCGAGAACGGCAAGGCCGCCTGGGTGCTGGGCGCCTCCTTCATCACCGAGGGCGCGATCCCCTTCGCCGCGGCCGACCCGCTGCGGGTCATCCCGTCCGCGATGGCGGGCGGCGCGGTCACCGGCGCGCTGTCGATGATGTTCGGCGCCACGCTGCGCGCCCCGCACGGCGGCATCTTCGTGGTCCCGCTGATCGGCAACCCGTTCCTCTACCTCGTCGCCATCGCCGCGGGTGTCTGCGTCAGCACTGCCCTGGTGGTCGTCCTCAAGGGCATGCGCAAGCCGGCCCAGGGCGCCCCGGCCGCCGGTTCGGCGGAAGGCGCGGCGGCGGGGGAGAAGGGGAGCGAGCAGCCGGTGGCCGCCTGAGCATCCTCCGGTCCCGTCCCCACGGTCGCGTTCCCTCGGCGAACTCGCCGGGGGGACGCGGTGCGTCGGGGGCCGTCAGCCGTGCCGGGCCGCGCGGCGCTCCATGGCCTCGCGGGCCGCCTCCGGGGTGGTGTACACCTCGCACATGTGACGGCCGTCGGGGGTCGCGGTGTGCTCGACCTCCCACAGGGAGACCTCCCGCCCGTCCCGCAGCAGGAACGCGTGCTCGTACAGCGCGAAGCTCGCCCCGGCCCGCGCGGTCCGGCCGGGACGGCCGAACGCCTGGGTGATCTCGTGCGCCTCCGCCGTGGCCAGCAGCGCCGCAAGCTCCTTGCCGGGGCGGTCCGGGTTCTCCGCCCGGCGCAGCAGCCTGCGGGCGTGGTCGGGGGAGTTGTCCGCCACGTACGCGTGCCGGGGCTCGGGCACGGCACCCAGCTCGGTCAGCACCGGCAGCTCGAAGTCCGAGGTGTCGTACGGCAGGGCCAGCCGGGCCGTGGCGGTGTGCAGCTCCTCCTCGTCGAGGTACACCTCGTGCTGTGACTCCTCGCCCGGCGCGGTGTTGTGCGCCAGCTCCCAGAGCGTGACCGCGGAGCCGTCCGCGAGCAGCCAGGTGTGCCGGTACGTCTCGCGGTGCAGGCCCGCGCTGTGGTGCGCGGAGTGCAGCGAACTGTCGTGCGCCAGCGCGCAGTCCAGCTCTCTTATGACCTCGTCGGGCAGCTCGAACGAGTTCAGGGCACGGCCGAGGAGTCGCGCGAGGTGCTCCTCCGGAGACTCGGGCGACTGGGCGGACTCGTACTCCGCCGTCTCGTACGGAACGCTCAAGGTGTCTCCCGGCGTCGCTGCATGTCACCTGGTGGGTGCATACCGTAGCCCCTCGGTCGGACATCGTGTCCGGGAACCGAGAAACGTACTGGGGTAAACGCCGGGCACGGCCGAAGAGTTCCCGATCGGCGACCGAAATGCCGTCCCCGCCAAGGCTTTTCCGCCTCCTTGCGCCTCTTCCTCCCCTACCTCCCCCGGTACGACCCCCTCAGCCGACACCGGCCGCGCGCGGTGTCTCCGTGCGGTAGGAGTGGCCCAGTTCCGGGCCCAGGCCGAAGTAGTGGCGGAAGTTGTAGATCAGCGGGCTCCACGCGGCGGGGTCTATGTGATGGGTGCCGGGGATCAGGAGGGCGGGCGCCGCGTGGACTTTCAGGACCGTCGTTTCGACGATGACGCAGTCGCCGGAGAGGTCGGGGCGGATGCGTTCGGCGCGGGCCTCCAGGTGGAGGGGGCACTCGGCCGCGCGGGGCGGGCGGACGATGTGGGAGGGCTCCTCGCCGAGGCCCGCCGCGGCGAACTTGGCCGGTTCGAAGCGGCAGCCGGCCGCCTTCGTCGGGGGGACCGGATCGCGGCCGGTCAGGGGCGCCAGGCGCTCCACCGCGGGCCACTGGTGCGGGGCGGGGAGATTGATGACCAGGTCGGGGCGGGCGAGGAGGTTGCGGGCGGTCTGGCCGTCGCGGCCCAGGCCCAGGACGACCGTGCTGCCCAGCGCCCACGCCGAGGACATGGGGGCGAGGTTGAAGGTGCCGTCCTCGTTCTCCGTGGACAGCAGCACCACCGGGGTACCGAAGTAGAGGATGCTCGGCTCGATCGCCGTGTGAGTGCTCATGAGGGCGAGCCTAGGAGCGGGTTCGTTCGGCGGGCGCCGAAGTGTGCCGGGTGGCGGACCGTACCCTGGAGGCATGAGTGACGCCCCCGCACCCGAGCCGCGCGACCCGAAGGCCGCGCTCGTCTTCGACGACCCGCTGAACCAGCAGTCCTCGGACGACACCGACCGGGGGTGGGGCGAGCGTCCGGCCGGCGACAGCGCCGCCGACCTCAGGCGCTTCCTCGACGAGAAGCCGCCCCACCACCTCTGAGCGGTACCGAGGGCTCCCGCTAGCGCATCTCCGGCCCGGCCGGGC
>NZ_MUNH01000496.1:0-819 GCF_002154615.1 Streptomyces recifensis | reverse complement strand
ATCAGGAAGCTGAGCGCCGCACCGGCCACCGAACCCCACATGATCGGCACGCCGCTCTCGACGCTGCCGTCCGCCGCGACCTTGCAGGGGTCCTTCAGGCACGAGCTGTAGTGGTCCAGGTTCTTGGTGCCGATCGCCCCGACCAGCGGGTTGATGATGCCCTTCACCACCGAGTTCACGATGTTGGTGAAGGCGGCACCGATGACCACCGCGACCGCCAGATCGATGACGTTGCCGCGCATCAGGAAGGCTTTGAAGCCGTCCAGAATGCTCGCCGCTTCCTTCTTCGCGTTCACCTCGGTGGATCTCCTCGTCGTGCACACAGGCTGGGGAACAGAGCGCTCCGCAACCTACGTCAAGGTGCGGCCACCCTGTCCAATCCCGCCGCCCGACCGAGCGACTCGACCGCACGCCTCCGCGGATGCCGCCGCCACGGCTCACCACAGCGTCACCGCCAGCCTGGCCATGGGATTCGCCCCCACCAGCCGAGCCGCCGTGGCACGGGGGACCGCCAGGACGACCAGCGCCCCCTCAGTGACGCTTCCCTCACCCGGCACACGCTCCAGCGGCTCCGGCAGCCGGACCACCCGGGCCCCGCGCGCCAGCACTCGCGCCGACCCGCCCCCCGCCGGGGCCGCGACCACGTCCACCCGGTCACCGGGACGCAGCAGCCGCACCGCGGCCGCGTCGGCGATGCGCACCGGCGCCCGCACCAGCTCACCCGGCCCGTGCCCTCGCACCGGACCGGCGGCCGGATGCCCGCGGGGCCCCTCGGCCGGCGGAGCACCGCCACCGGGTGAACGGGGGCCGGCCGCGACC
>NZ_MUNH01000495.1:0-4355 GCF_002154615.1 Streptomyces recifensis | reverse complement strand
TTCACGGACCTCTCCGCGACCCGCCCCGACGACATAGACGGGACGGTCGGCGGGGGTCGCGGAGAGGTCCGTGAACGAGGGACGCGAGTCGGCCATAGCGCGAGCGTATTCACCCACCCGATTGATGGGTCTCGGTCAAGACCGGAATCGGTTGCGGATTGATCACGGCTGTGTACGGCATGCGGACAGAACCCGCCGGAACGCCCACACCGCGAGCGAAATTGCCGTGTGTGTGGGGGAGTCGGGGTCGAGGATCAACACATGGAGCCCCACGACTGGCAGTTGACCGAAGACCTGGACGAATTCCTCACGATCGCAGACGACTTCCTGCGCTCCAGACCTGCCCTGCACACCGTCACGCTCACGGTCGCCGACGGGCTGCGCACGAGCGGGCCCTACACCTACGGCGCCGAACCGCCCCGCTTCGGCGTGCTCCGTGACGGGGGCGGCCCGGTCCGGGCGACCCTGCTGCACACCCCGCCGCGCCCGGTCCAGCTCACCCCGGTCGACCCGGCGGCCGCGGCCGCGCTGGCCGGCCGGCTCGCGGAGACGGGCCACCAGGTCCCCGGTGTCTGGGCGGAGCGGGAGACCGCCGCCGCCTTCGCCGCCGCCTGGCAGCGCCGCACCGGGGCGACCGCCGGGCAGTCCGAGCGTCAACGCCTCTACCGGCTTGCCGCGTTGGTCTCGCCCGAGCGCACCCCGCCGGGGCGTGCCCGAGTGGCGGACGCCGCCGACCGGGAACTGCTGGCGCGCTGGTACGTGGAGTTCGCGGCGGAAACCGGCGGGCGGCCCGGCCAGGACCCGGCCCGGTGGGCCGACTCCCGCCTGGCGCACGGCGGCGCCACCCTCTGGGAGACCCCGGACGGCACCCCCGTCTCCCTCGCCGGGCATCTGCCGGAGAGCGCCGGGCAGATCCGGGTGGCCCCCGTCTACACCCCTGCCGCCCTGCGCGGCCGCGGCTACGCGGGCGCGGTCACCGCGGAGGTGAGCGGGCGGGCGGCGGCGACGGGGGCCGAGGTGCTGCTCTTCACCGACCTGGCCAACCCGGTCTCCAACCGGCTCTACCAGCGGCTCGGCTACCGCCCCGTCGCGGACTTCGCCACCTGGACGTTCGCGGCTCCGGCCGGCTGACGCCCCTTACGGCCACAGCAGCCGCCGCTCCCAGCCGAACTCCGTGCGGCGGTACTCCAGGCGGACGTGGCGGCGGTCGGGGTCGCCCTGGAAGAACTCCACCGAGCGGGGGTGGAGGCGGTAGAGGGTCCAGGTGGGAGCCGGGGCGGTGGGGTGCTCGCGGGCGTGGGACCAGGCGTCCTCGGAGGCTCGGCGCAGATCGTCCAGGGAGTCCAGCTCCTCGCTCTGCCGGCCGGTGAGGGCGGCGGCGAGCGCGCCGGTGGACCGGGCCTGGAGGTCGGCCTGGGCGGCCTCGGCGGGGGCGGCCGTGACCGGGCCGCGGACGCGGACCTGGCGGCCCAGCGCGGGCCAGTAGAAGGCGAGGGCGGCGTACGGGTGGGCGATCAGGTCGCGGCCCTTGCGGCTGGATGAGTGTGTGCCGAAGGTCCAGCCGTCGGCGTCGGCGCCGTGCAGCAGCAGGACGCGCACGTCCGGACGGCCCTCCTCGTCCACCGTCGCCAGGGACATGGCGTGCGGCTCGGGCTGGCCCGCCCGCGCCGCGTCGGCCAGCCAGGCGGTGAACAGGGGCAGCGGGGTCGGGGGAGCGGTGTCCGGGTCGAAGGGCCGCAGCTCGGTGGTGTCCGGGGACCAGACCTTCAGGGAGCGCAGCAGTCCGTCGAGTTCGTCGTGTGCCATGCGCCGAGTATCCGTCCCCGCACACGGCGACAGGCGGTGGTCCACGCCGAGGTGGACCACCGCCTGCCAGACAGGACTTGGGGCCGGTGCGAGTGCCGGTCGCTACTTCGTGGGTTTCTTGCCGGTGACTCCCAGGTAGATCAGCAGCGCCAGGTTCGGTTTGATATCGGCCTGCTTCACGCCCCAGGCGGTGAAGCCCTTCTGGTGGGCCGCGACCGAGGACAGCATGGTGACGAGGGAACCGGCGATCGCCGCCGGGTTCACGTCCTTGTCCACCCGGCCCTTGGACTTCAGCTCGGTGATCGCCTCGGAGAGGGAACCGTGCACCGCGTTGAGGATCCGCATCCGCAGCTTGTTGAACCGCTTGTCGCCCTCGGCCGCCGCCAGGTCGACCACGCGCAGGATCGCGTCGTGGCGCCGGTAGAAGTCCAGGAAGCCGTCCACCAGGTCCTGCGCGGTCTGCCACCCGGCCTTGCCGGTCCAGGTCCGGCCGGCCAGCAGCTCGGTCAGCTCGGCACTCTCGGCGGCCATCGAGTCGGCGATCTCCAGGACGGCACCCTCGACGTCCGGGAAGTACTGGTAGAAGGTCGCGGGCGAGGTGCCCGCCTTCCGCGCGACATCGATGACCTTGACATCTCGGTACGGGGAGGAGCTGAGCATCTCGCTGAGGCAGTCGAGCAGCTTCTGCCGGGTCGCCTGCCCACGCCGGCCGGCCACCCGGCCGTCGACGGTACGCACTTGTCCTGTCATGCCGTCAGCTTACCGACGGGGGGCAGGAGCGCGATTCGGCCGACTGCAAATGGGGTGCGACCCCGGCTGAGGCGAGCTTTCCCTGGTCCTGCGGGGTGCGCGGGTCCCGGTTACTTTGACGACATGGCCGAAAACAGCGCATCGATGTACGGAGAGGGCACCCCCTGCTGGGCGGACGCCCAGCTCCCCGACGTCGAGGCGGGCAAGCGGTTCTACGGCGAGCTGTTCGGCTGGACCTTCGACGACGAGGACGCCCCCGGCGCCTCCGTCCGGGCCCGGCTGGACGGCGAACCGGTCGCCTCGCTCGCGCCCAAGACCGACGGCCGGATGCCCACCGTCTGGACGGTGTACTTCGCCACCCCGGACGCCCGCGCCCTGACCCGCAGGATCACCGATGCCGGGGGCCGCCTGATCTCCGGTCCCTCCGCCGTGGCCGACCTCGGCGCCGCCGCACTGGTCACCGACCCCCAGGGCGCGGTCTTCGGGCTGTGGCAGTCCGACGGCCACCGGGGCTTCGGGCGGCGCCGCGAGCCGGGCGCCTTCGTGTGGACCGAGCTGTACACCCCCGACCCCGCCGCCGCGAACACCTTCTACGGCGACCTCTTCCACGAGGCCCTCTTCGGCTCCGGCGCCGAACCCGACTTCGGCCGCGCCCTGATCACCGACGTCTTCCCGGCCGAGATGCCCGCGCACTTCCTCGTGCACTTCCGCGTCGGCGACCTCGACGCCGCCCTCGCCACCGTGCGGCGGCTCGGCGGCCGGGTCCAGGTGCCGCCCTTCGACGCGTCGTACGGACGGGTGGCGGTCGTCACGGACAATCAAGGGGCGTCCTTCGCGCTGCTGACCCGGTGACGGGACGGAAGCGGGGGCGGTGAAATGACGGGATAGGGCACGAGACACCCCGATTCGCCACCGGGTTCGCAACCGGCCGCCCGGCCAGGAAGAATCGGGGTGCGTGCCGCCAGGGCGGTGCGGTGGTGAGACGCTGCACTTCGGTCGCGTCCAAAGGCGGAAGACGCGGCTCGTACGGGGAGGTGGCAGGCAAGTGGTGGATCAGCTTACGCAGCACGATCCGCGGCGGATCGGGCCGTTCGAGGTGCTGGGCCGGCTGGGCGCCGGCGGCATGGGGCTGGTCTATCTGGCGCGCTCGGCGTCGGGGCGGCGGGTGGCCATCAAGACGGTCCGCACGGAGCTGGCCGAGGACCAGCTCTTCCGGGTCCGCTTCACCCGCGAGGTGGAGGCGGCCCGCGCGGTCTCCGGCTTCTACACGGCCGCCGTCGTCGACGCGGACCCGCGGGCGGCGGTGCCCTGGCTGGCCACCGCGTACGTCCCGGCGCCCTCGCTCGAGGAGATAGTGAACGAGTGCGGGCCGCTCCCGGCCCAGGCGGTGCGCTGGCTCGCGGCGGGGGTGGCCGAGGCGCTCCAGTCCATCCACGGCGCAGGCCTGGTCCACCGCGACCTGAAGCCGTCCAACGTGCTGGTGGTCGAGGACGGCCCCCGCGTCATCGACTTCGGCATCGCCTCCGGGGTGTCCAACACCCGGCTGACGATGACGAACGTCGCGGTCGGCACCCCCGCCTACATGTCGCCCGAGCAGGCCAAGGACTCCCGCAGCGTCACCGGTGCCAGCGACGTGTTCTCGCTCGGCTCCACCCTGGTCTTCGCCGCCACCGGACACCCGCCCTTCCACGGCGCCAACCCGGTCGAGACGGTGTTCATGCTGCTGCGTGAGGGCCCGGACATCACCGGGCTGCCCGACGAGCTGCGTCCGCTGATCGATGCCTGCATGCAGATGGAGG
>NZ_MUNH01000048.1:0-18759 GCF_002154615.1 Streptomyces recifensis | reverse complement strand
GCGGTTCCGACTCTATCAGATCCTTTCGGCGTCTGATTCCCAGTCAGAGGGGGTTGTCTTCCCGGCCCGCTGGGCCGTTCCGACGTCTCAAACCTTAGCGGATCATCCCCGGCAGTTCCTAATCGGGCCGCCGGTTCCCATTCGAATTGCATTCGGACGTGCCGAAAGCAATCCCGAGCGGGGAGAGTCGAGCTGGAGGTTGAGTACCGCTTGCGCGGCGAGGTGCCACCGCGGAACCGTTACGGCTCCGGGGCAGACCAAGGACTCTACGGATCGGCCATGGGGGTGTCAACCCGCCCTGTCAAGATTTTTTCGAGCGAGTGTTCCCCGGACGCCTGCGACTGGGGGCCCCTCGACCGGTGTCGAGGGGCCCCCAGTGCAGGTCAGCGCGTCGTGAATCAGACTTCGACGACGACCGGGAGGATCATCGGGCGCCGGCGGTAGGTGTCCGAGACCCACTTGCCGAGCGTCCGCCGGATGAGCTGCTGGAGCTGGTGGGGCTCCACGACGCCGTCCTGGGCGGACCGCTCCAGCGACTCCGTGATCTTCGGGAGGACGTCGGCGAAGGCACCGTCGTCGATGCCGGAGCCGCGGGCCTGGATGTGCGGGCCACCCGTGATCTTGCCGGTGGAGGCGTCCATCACCACGAAGACCGAGATGATGCCCTCGTCGCCGAGGATCTTGCGGTCCTTCAGTGCGGGCTCGCGTACATCGCCGACCGAGAGGCCGTCGACGTAGACGTAACCGGCCTGCACCTTGCCCGCGATCTTCGCCTTGCCCTCGACCAGGTCGACGACGACGCCGTCCTCGGCGATGACGATCCGGTCGTGCGGAACGCCGGTAGCGGCGCCCAGCTCGGCGTTGGCGCGGAGGTGGCGCCATTCGCCGTGGACCGGCATGAGGTTCTTCGGGCGGCAGATGTTGTAGAAGTACAGCAGCTCGCCCGCGGACGCGTGGCCCGAGACGTGCACCTTGGCGTTGCCCTTGTGCACGACGTTGGCGCCCCAGCGGGTGAGGCCGTTGATCACGCGGTAGACCGCGTTCTCGTTGCCGGGGATGAGGGACGAGGCCAGGATGACCGTGTCGCCCTCGACGATGCGGATCTGGTGGTCCCGGTTGGCCATGCGGGACAGGGCCGCCATCGGCTCGCCCTGGGAGCCCGTGCAGACCAGGACGACCTTGTCGGCCGGCAGGTCGTCGAGCTGCTTGACGTCGACGACCAGGCCCGGCGGGACCTTCAGGTAGCCGAGGTCCCGCGCGATGCCCATGTTGCGGACCATGGAGCGGCCGACGAAGGCGACCTTGCGGCCGTACTTGTGGGCGGTGTCCAGGATCTGCTGGATGCGGTGCACATGGCTGGCGAAGCTCGCCACGATGATGCGGCTGTGCGCACCCGCGAAGACGTTGTCCAGCACGTTGGAGATGTCGCGCTCGGGCGGGACGAAGCCGGGTACCTCGGCGTTCGTGGAGTCCGAGAGGAGGAGGTCGATGCCCTCCTCACTCAGCCGCGCGAAGGCGTGCAGGTCGGTGAGCCGGCCGTCCAGCGGGAGCTGGTCCATCTTGAAGTCGCCGGTGTGCACGACCATGCCGGCCGGGGTGCGGATGGCGACCGCGAGGGCGTCCGGGATGGAGTGGTTGACCGCGACGAACTCGAGGTCGAAGGGGCCGACCCGCTCACGGTCCCCCGCCTCCACCTCCAGCGTGTACGGGCGGATGCGGTGCTCCTGGAGCTTGGCCTCGATCAGCGCGAGGGTCAGCTTGGAGCCGATCAGCGGGATGTCGGGCTTCTCGCGCAGCAGGTAGGGGACCGCGCCGATGTGGTCCTCGTGACCGTGCGTGAGAACGATGCCCTCGATGTCGTCGAGGCGGTCCCGGATGGACGAGAAGTCCGGCAGGATCAGGTCGATTCCCGGCTGCTCCTCCTCGGGGAAGAGCACGCCGCAGTCGACGATCAGCAGACGGCCGTCGTACTCGAAGACCGTCATGTTCCGGCCGATCTCACCGAGACCGCCGAGGGGGGTGACGCGCAGGCCGCCCTTGGCGAGCGGCGGCGGCGGGGCCAGTTCAGGGTGCGGATGACTCAAAAGACTCTCCTGACCACACGCGCCACGTACCGATGGGCACGTGGCGCGCATGACGTTCAGTGCGTGCGGTTGTCGTAAGAGGGGGCGGGACGCCGGTGCGCCCGCTGTGCTGTTGTGACGTGCGGTTGTGTGGCTCGGATGGTGCTGAAGTCTGTTGTCAGAGCTGTACCCCGCCGGCAGCAAGATCGATCTTGAGCTGGGCGATCTCCTCCGGGGAGCACTCGACCATGGGGGCGCGCAGCGGACCGGCGGGCAGGCCCAGCAGGGCGAGCGCGGCCTTGGTGGTCATGACGCCCTGGGTGCGGAAGACGCCGGTGTACACGGGGAGCAGCTTCTGGTGGATCTCGGCGGCCTTGACGACGTCGCCCGAGGTGTAGGCGTCCACGAGGGCGCGCAGGTCGGGGGCGACGAGGTGGCCCACGACGGAGACGAAGCCGACGGCGCCGACGGAGAGCAGGGGGAGGTTCAGCATGTCGTCGCCGGAGTACCAGGCGAGGCCGGAGCGGGCGATGGCCCAGCTGGCGCGGCCGAGGTCGCCCTTGGCGTCCTTGTTGGCGACGATCCGGGGGTGCTCCGCGAGGCGGACCAGGGTCTCGGTGCTGATCGGGACACCGCTGCGGCCGGGGATGTCGTAGAGCATCACCGGGAGGCCGGTGTTGTCGGCGACGGCCGTGAAGTGGCGGTACAAACCCTCCTGCGGGGGCTTGTTGTAGTACGGCGTGACGACGAGCAGGCCGTGTGCGCCGTCGCGTTCGGCCTGGCGGGCCAGTTCCAGTGTGTGGTGGGTGTCGTTGGTGCCGACTCCGGCCACGACGCGGGCGCGGTCGCCGACCGCTTCCACGACGGCTCGTACGAGGTCCGATTTCTCCGCGTCGCTGGTGGTGGGTGACTCGCCGGTGGTGCCGTTGACGATCAGGCCGTCGTTGCCTGCGTCCACCAGGTGGGCGGCGAGCCGCTGCGCGCCGTCTAGGTCGAGTGCGCCGTCCGCCGTGAAGGGCGTGACCATGGCGGTGAGGACCCGCCCGAAGGGGGTCTGCGGAGTCGAGGTCGGAGCCATGGGTGACACGCTACTCGGTACTCGATCCATGGTCTGCCCGTGGGGTGTCGGGAAAGTCAGGACAAACGCGGGTCAAACTCCCGGTCAACAAGGAGCCCGGCACTGCCTGCTCGGGGGTTCAAGCAGTGCCGGGTCCGTTTGATCAGGCTAGATGAACTTCTCTAAATGCCGCAATACGGACACTTCGGGAGGCTGACCCGTACATCCGTTCCGCGCGGGGGAACAGGGTTACGGGGCGACGCGGCCGTTGGCGTTGAAGGCGGCGTAGGTGAGCGGCATCAGACGGGCCCACTCGGCCTCCATCTTCTCGCCCACCATCTCGATCTCCCGCTGCGGGAAGGACGGCACCTTGGCCAGCTCGTGCTGGGTGCGAAGGCCCAGGAAGTGCATCAGGGAGCGGGCGTTGCAGGTGGCGTACATCGAGGAGTAGAGGCCGACCGGGAGGGCCGCGCGGGCGACCTCGCGGGCGACGCCCTCGGCGAGGAGCTTCTGGTAGGCGGCGTACGCCTGCTCGTAGGACTCCGTCAGGGTGTCGCGCACCGCGTCGTACTGGGCGGGGCTGCCCTCGACGAAGACGTACTTGCCCGGGCGGCCTTCCTGGACCAGCTTGCGGGAGGTGTCGGGGACGTAGAAGACCGGCTGCAGCTCCCGGTAGCGGCCCGATTCCTCGTTGTAGGACCAGCCCACGCGGTGCCGCATGAACTCGCGGAAGACGAAGATCGGGGCGCTGACGAGGAAGGTCATCGAGTTGTGCTCGAACGGGCTGCCGTGCCGGTCCCGCACCAGGTAGTTGATGAGGCCCTTGGAGCGCTCGGGGTCCTTCTGGAGCTCGTCCAGCGACTGCTCGCCCAGGGTGGAGACACGGGCGGCGAAGAGGACGTCGCTGTCGGAGGCGCTGGATTTCACCAGTTCGACGGTGACGTCGCTACGGAGCGTGAGCGGCTCGGGGGTGGTCACAAAGGTCCTTCCATCACTTCTGCGGTTTGCAGCCACCATACGGGGCACGCGCACCGGTCAGAGCAACACCTCACCTCAAAGATCGCATCCAGCGGTTTTCCGGACATGGGCACCTTTCGGGTCACTCCGTCGTCTGAAGGGGTGAGGTCGCAGACCCCCGGAAGGAGACCCACCCCAGATGTTCCGTCGTCGTGAGCCCGTGCCCTTCGCCTTCGTCGCCGAGGCGGACAGGTTCCGCGGCAATGTCACTCCCCCGCCCCCCGAGCGCCCGTCGCGCGGTGAGCGGGCGGGGCGCTCGCTGCTCGTGCTGACCCTGGTCGCCGGGATAGTGGGCGCGCTGATAGTGGGCATGCCCGCGCTGTCCACTCCGTCCGCGCCGCCGGCCGGTCAGTCGCAGGCGGCTCCGGGTCACTGACTCTTGTGGCCGCCCACGGCTGGTGAGCCCCGCCACAGGCGGATAGCCTCACCGGGCACAAGCCCGTGCGAGGACCTTGCGAGGAACAGCCGTGCCCCTGCCCTTCCTGACGGCCGACCGCACTTTCGAGGCGGCCGACGACAGCTCGCTGCCCTATGAGGACCGGGACCGCTGGCGGCGCCCGTACCGTCCCGGCCCGTGGCGGGTGGGCGGGGCGGCGCTGGGGCTGCTGTTCTCCTCGTTCGTCCTGTTCGGATCCGTGCTGACCGCCCTGACCGGCACCACGACCTCAGCCGGGATCACCTTCGTGCTCGCCGCGGCGATCGTCGTCGGCGCGCTGCGGGTGCTGCGCATGGGCGTCTGGGTCAGCCCGCGCGGCCTGCGCCAGGTCGGCTTCCTGGTGACACGGACGGTGCCCTGGGAGCGGGTGGTCTCACTGCGGACGGCACAGCAGCCGGTGCGCTGGCTGGGCCTGCCCCGCACGGTGCAGGGACAGGCGCTGACGCTGGTCCGCGACGACCGCGCCCCCGACGACACGCCCCCGCTGCTGACCACGCACTCGCTGGACTTCCTGAACCGCCCCGCCGGGTTCGACCGGGCCTCCGATGCCATCGAGGCATGGGCGGCGGAGTACCGGCGGGGCTGAGGGGTCAGGCCGGGATGTGGCGGCCGTCGTGCAGGGCGATGGCACGCTGCATCGTCCTGCGGGCGCGCGGGGTGTCGCGGGCGTCGTGATAGGCGACGGCGAGCCGGAACCAGCTCCGCCAGTCGTCCGGCGCGGCCTCGGTCTCGGCCTTGCGCCGGGCGAACACCTCGTCGGCCGAGTCCCGGTCGATCCGGCCGTCCGGGGTGCGGCGCAGCTCGTCGACCGGCAGGCCGCCCTCGGCCTCCAGCTCGGCGGCGAGCTGGTTGGCCCGGCGGACGAACTGGGTGTTCTTCCAGAGGAACCAGACGCCGATGACCGGCAGGATCAGCACGGCCACGCCGAAGGTGACGGTGAGGAGCGTGCCGGACTGGATGAGCATCACGCCCCGGCTGCCGACCAGGACGAAGTAGAAGACCAGGACGGCGGCCGTGACGAGGTAGGTGATCTTCGCGCGCATGAGGTGGGGGTACTCAGCCCAGGTCCAGGAAGTTTTCGAGGCCGACGGTGAGGCCCGGAGCGGACCCCACCCGGCGCACACCGAGCAGGATGCCCGGCATGAAGCTGCTGTGGTGCAGCGAGTCGTGGCGGAGGGTGAGGGTCTCGCCCTCTCCGCCCAGCAGGACCTCCTGGTGCGCCAGGAGGCCGCGCAGCCGGACCGCGTGCACGGGCACCCCGTCCACGTCGGCGCCCCGGGCTCCGTCCAGCGCGGTGACCGTGGCGTCCGGGGCCTCGGCGGTGCCGGCCTTGCGGCGGGCCTCGGCGATGAGCTGGGCGGTGCGGGTGGCGGTGCCGGAGGGGGCGTCCACCTTGTTGGGGTGGTGCAGCTCGACGACCTCGACGGACTCGAACCAGGGCGCGGCGATCTGCGCGAACTTCATGGTCAGGACGGCGCCGATGGAGAAGTTCGGGGCGATGAGCACCCCCGTCTCCGGGGACTGGTCGAGCCAGCCCTTCAGCTGCGCGAGGCGTTCGTCGGTCCAGCCGGTGGTGCCGACGACCGCGTGGATGCCGTGGCGCACGCAGAAGTCGAGGTTGCCCATGACCGAGGCCGGGGTGGTGAGGTCGACGGCGACCTGGGCGCCGGCGTCCACCAGCGTCTCCAGCTTGTCGCCCCGGCCGAGGGAGGCGACCAGCTCCATGTCCTCGGCGGCCTCGACGGCCCGTACCGCCTCGGACCCGATACGGCCGCCTCCGCCGAGGACCGCTACGCGCAGCTTGCTCATCTCTTCGTTTCCTTACCGCAGTTGAGGGGCTGGGGGTCAGGCGACCGCGTCGTCGAGCCGGGCGGCCTGCTTGTCCTTCAGCGGGCCTATGACCGACAGCGACGGGCGCTGTCCCAGGATGTCGCGGGCGACGGAACGGACCTCGTCCGGGGTCACCGCGGCGATCCGGGCCAGCATGTCGTCCACCGACATGTGGTCGCCCCAGCACAGCTCGCTCTTGCCGATACGGTTCATCAGCGCGCCCGTGTCCTCCAGGCCGAGGACGGTGGCGCCCTTCATCTGGCCGATGGCCCGGTTGACCTCGTCGTCGCTGAGACCGTTCGCGGCGACCTGGTCCAGCTCGTCCCGGCAGATCTTCAGCACGTCGTGCACCTGGCTCGGACGGCAGCCCGCGTACACCCCGAACAGACCGCAGTCGGCGAAGGCCGAGGTGTAGGAGTACACGCTGTAGGCCAGGCCGCGCTTCTCCCGGACCTCCTGGAAGAGCCGGGAGGACATGCCGCCGCCCAGGGCGGTGTTGAGCACGCCCATGGCCCAGCGGCGGTCGTCGGTGCGGGCGATGCCGGGCATGCCGAGGATGACATGGGCCTGCTCGGTCTTGCGGCCGACCAGTTCGACCCGGCCCGCGGTGCGGATGGTGCGGCTGCCCTCGCGCGGGGCGATGGGCTGGGCGCCGTTGTCCCGCAGCGCGCCCGACTTCTCGAAGGCGGCGCGGACCTGGCGGACGACCTTGGCGTGGTCGATGTTGCCGGCGGCCGCGACGACGAGGTGGGTCGGGTCGTAGTGCTTCTTGTAGAAGCGGCGGATGCGGTCGGCGGTGAGGGCGTTGACGGTGTCGACCGTGCCGAGGACCGGACGGCCCAGCGCGTTGTCGCCGAACATGGTGTGCGCGAACAGGTCGTGCACGCAGTCACCGGCGTCGTCCTCGGTCATGGCGATCTCTTCGAGGATCGCGCCGCGTTCGACGTCGACGTCCTCCTCGCGGATCAGCGAGCCGGTCAGCATGTCGCACACCACGTCGATGGCGAGCGGCAGGTCGGTGTCGAGCACGCGTGCGTAGTAGCACGTGTACTCCTTGGCCGTGAACGCGTTCATCTCGCCGCCGACGGCGTCGACCGCGGCGGAGATGTCGAGGGCGGAGCGCTTGTCGGTGCCCTTGAAGAGCAGGTGCTCCAGGTAGTGAGTGGCGCCGTTCAGCGCGGGGGTCTCATCGCGGGAGCCGACGTGCGCCCAGATACCGAAGGTGGCCGAGCGCACGGAGGGCAGCGTCTCGGTGACGATGCGCAGGCCGCCGGGCAGGGTGGTCCTGCGCACGGTGCCGATGCCGTCTCTGCCCTTGATGAGGGTTTGGGTACGGGCGACGGCCCGCGCCTCCGAGGAGGTGCGGGCCGTCGCCTTGAAGCTACGGGACGTCACTGGTCGGCGTCGTCCTTCTTGTCGTCCGAGCCGTCCTCGCCCTCGATCACGGGGATGAGGGAGAGCTTGCCGCGGGAGTCGATCTCGGCGATCTCGACCTGGACCTTCTGGCCCACACCGAGGACGTCCTCGACGTTCTCCACGCGCTTGCCGCCGGCGAGCTTGCGGATCTGCGAGATGTGCAGCAGACCGTCCTTGCCGGGGAGCAGGGAGACGAACGCGCCGAAGGTGGTGGTCTTCACGACCGTACCCAGGTAGCGCTCGCCGACCTCGGGCATCGTCGGGTTGGCGATGCCGTTGATCGTGGCGCGGGCGGCCTCGGCGGACGGTCCGTCCACCGCGCCGATGTAGATCGTGCCGTCGTCCTCGATCGTGATGTCGGCGCCCGTGTCCTCCTGGATCTGGTTGATCATCTTGCCCTTGGGGCCGATGACCTCACCGATCTTGTCGACCGGGATCTTGACGGTGATGATCCGCGGGGCGTTCGGGGACATCTCGTCGGGCCGGTCGATGGCCTCCATCATCACGTCGAGGATGTGGAGACGGGCGTCGCGGGCCTGCTTGAGGGCCGCGGCCAGGACGGACGCCGGGATGCCGTCCAGCTTGGTGTCGAGCTGGAGGGCGGTCACGAAGTCCTTGGTGCCGGCGACCTTGAAGTCCATGTCGCCGAAGGCGTCCTCCGCACCGAGGATGTCGGTGAGGGTGACGTAGTGCGTCTCGCCGTCGGCCTGCTCGGAGATCAGGCCCATGGCGATACCGGCGACGGGGGCCTTGAGCGGCACACCGGCGTTCAGCAGCGACATGGTGGAGGCGCAAACCGAGCCCATGGACGTCGAACCGTTGGAGCCGAGGGCCTCGGACACCTGGCGGATCGCGTAGGGGAACTCCTCGCGCGTCGGCAGCACCGGCACGAGGGCGCGCTCGGCGAGGGCGCCGTGGCCGATCTCGCGGCGCTTCGGGGAGCCGACGCGGCCGGTCTCACCGACGGAGTACGGCGGGAAGTTGTAGTTGTGCATGTAGCGCTTGCGCGTCACCGGGGAGAGGGTGTCGAGCTGCTGCTCCATGCGGAGCATGTTCAGGGTGGTGATGCCCAGGATCTGGGTCTCGCCACGCTCGAACAGCGCCGAACCGTGCACGCGCGGGATGGCCTCGACCTCGGCGGCGAGCGTACGGATGTCCGTGACGCCGCGGCCGTCGATGCGCTTCTTCTCCTTGATCACACGCTCGCGGACCAGCTGCTTGGTCAGCGCACGGTAAGCGGCGGAGATCTCCTTCTCGCGGCCCTCGAACTCCGGCAGGAGCTTCTCGGCGGCCAGAGCCTTGACGCGGTCCAGCTCGGCCTCGCGCTCCTGCTTGCCGGCGATGGTGAGCGCCTGGGCAAGCTCGGGCTGCACGGCCTTCTTCAGCGCCTGGTACACGTCGTCCTGGTAGTCCAGGAAGATCGGGAACTCGCCCTCGGGCTTGGCGGCCTTGGAGGCGAGGTCGGCCTGGGCGCGGCAGAGGACCTTGATGAAGGGCTTGGCGGCCTCGAGACCGGCGGCCACGACCTCCTCGGTGGGCGCCTCGGCGCCGCCCTCGACCAGCTTGATCGTCTGGTCGGTGGCCTCGGCCTCGACCATCATGATCGCGACGTCGCCGTCCTCAAGGACGCGGCCGGCGACCACCATGTCGAAGACGGCGTCCTCGAGCTCGGTGTGCGTCGGGAACGCGACCCACTGGCCGCGGATCAGCGCGACGCGGACGCCGCCGATCGGGCCGGAGAAGGGCAGGCCGGCGAGCTGCGTCGACGCGGACGCGGCGTTGATCGCCACGACGTCGTACAGGTGGTCCGGGTTGAGCGCCATGATGGTGGCGACGACCTGGATCTCGTTGCGCAGGCCCTTCTTGAAGGACGGGCGCAGCGGGCGGTCGATCAGGCGGCAGGTGAGGATCGCGTCCTCGGAGGGGCGGCCCTCACGGCGGAAGAAGCTGCCGGGGATCTTGCCGGCGGCGTACATCCGCTCCTCGACGTCCACCGTGAGGGGGAAGAAGTCGAGCTGGTCCTTGGGGGTCTTGGAGGCGGTGGTGGCCGACAGCACCATGGTGTCGTCGTCCAGGTACGCCACGGCGGAGCCGGCGGCCTGCTTGGCCAGGCGGCCCGTCTCGAAGCGGATGGTGCGGGTGCCGAAGGAACCGTTGTCGATGACGGCCTCGGCGTAGTGGGTCTCGTTCTCCACTAGCGTTCTCTCCTCGTCTTCGTCCCGCTCGCCCGTGTGGCGGAGGGACGGTGGTGGGAGATGCGCTCCGTCTGGTGCGGGCCGGTCTTCGATCGAAGCACCCAGGGTCTCTCTTCCCCCTGGGGGCCACTACCGAGGACCGGCGGCGGCGCGGTGCGCGTCTCCTCGTTCTGTGTCGTACGTGATGCGTTGTGCCAACACCCTACAAAGGGGGAGTGACAGTCCGCACGTTTCCGCACCTACAGCGGGTACGGGCGGTGGGCCCGTACAGCCAAAAAAGGAGCGGCTCCCGACATGCTCGGGAACCGCTCCCTCATGGCGACTTACTTGGCGCCGGCCGCACCGCGGCGGATGCCGAGGCGGTCGACCAGGGCGCGGAAGCGCTGGATGTCCTTCTTGGCCAGGTACTGCAGCAGGCGACGGCGCTGACCGACCAGGATCAGCAGACCACGGCGGGAGTGGTGGTCGTGCTTGTGGGCCTTGAGGTGCTCGGTCAGGTCGGAGATCCGGCGCGACAGCATGGCGACCTGGACCTCGGGGGAGCCGGTGTCGCCCTCCTTCTGGCCGAACTCGGCGATGATCTGCTTCTTCGTAGCGGCGTCGAGAGACACTCGTACTCCTCATGGTGGTTGCCACCGAGTGCCCCCGGTCTGAATCTCGGGGGAGCTTCCGTTACTCGGGAGGCGGGGACTCGCTGAGCGCGGCCTCCAGAGCGGGTGCTCCGGGGGTGCGTACACGAACGGCCGTCACTCAGGGTACCAGGGCGGTCCGGGGCCCCTTCACGGCACCTAGCCGACCATCGAGCGTACGTCCGCGAGGACGCCGAGGGTGGCGAGGCACAGGGGGGCCAGGGCGAGCAGGACGGCGCCCTCGGCAAGGTCGAGGAAGCGGCCCCAGAAGGGGGAGAGGCCCTTGGCGGGGACGATCAGGCCGATCGCTGTGATCAGTAGGGCGCCCGCGGCGACGGCTGCCGTCAGCCAGGCGGTGCGCAGGTCGAGGGCGCCGCGGTCCTGGTGGAGCACGAAGTCGGTGAGGGCCGCGTGGGGCGGGTTCAGGGCGAGGCCGAGCAGCAGCAGCGCGACCGCGGCGAGGCCGGCGACCAGGACGCAGGACACCTGGGCGGTGTACCGGAACAGCCGCGCGCGGATCAGCATGGCGAGGCCGGTGGTGAGCGCGAGGAGCTGACCCCAGACGTTGTCGCAGAAGCCGAGGACGGCGGCGGAGGCGACGACCAGGGCCGCCGTGCCGCCGACCAGGCCGAGCAGCATCTCGTGCCCGCGCCGGGCCTGGGCGGCGACGAGGTCGGCGTCGAGCGGTTCGGCGTCGGCGCCCTGCGCGGTGTCCGGGTCGAAGGCGTCGTCGGTGGCGGAGTGCGGCGAGGCGTAGCCGATGGGCAGCCGGGCGAAGCGGGCGGAGAGGCCGGGCAGGAAGGCGACCAGGCCGATGGCGACGGGGGCGCACACGGCGGCGGTCGCGGTGGCGGAGGCGTCGGCGAGCAGGGCCACGAAGGTGGCGACGGTGCCGACGGTCGCCAGGAAGGAGGCCGCGACGAAGGGCGCGTCCCCGCCGGGCGTGAGCACCACCAGGACGACCGAGGCGATGAGGACGGCCACGCAGCCGAGCATGAACTGGAGCTTGCCCGGCCCCTGGGCGGCCGGTGCGCCGATGATCCCGGAACCGGCGATCATCAGCAGCGGCAGCGCGCCCAGGCCCACGGCGACGGCCGCGCCCCGGTCGCCGTACACCCGCGCGCGGACCCCGGCGAAGGCGGTGAGGAGCACGCCGAGACCGCCCGCGATGACGCCGGGCAGGCCGTGCATGTCGTGGCGTACGGGGTCGGCGTACCAGAGGACGAAGCCGGTCAGCAGGATCAGCAGGGCGCCGCCCGCGAGTCCTGCGACGCGCAGCAGGTCCTCGCTCCACAGGTGCCGGTCGCGGACGACGGCGGAGGCGACGGCGTCGGAGACGTCGTCGTAGACGGCGGGCGGCAGGGACTCGGCGAAGGGGCGCAGGCTCAGCACCTCGCCGTCCAGTACGTCCTCGTCGGCGAGGGTGCGGGCGCTGTCGAGCACGCGGCCGTCGCGGCGGACCAGGTGGTAGCCGGCCGGGGTGCCGACCTCCTGGGTCTGGCCGGTCAGCCGCAGTATCTCCGGGTAGATGTCGGCCACGGCGATGTCCACCGGAAGCGCCACGTCGATGCGGCTGTCGGGTGCCACGACCGTGACCCTGCTGAATCCCGTCGCCGCTGTCGTAGTCACCTTCACAGACCCCCTGTTCGCGGATGCGCACGCTGCGGGCGTCACCCTACCGGGGCCCGGTGTCAGTGGTGACCAGTAGGATCGCCGGCAAGCGGAGGACGACCGTCGCCACGGGGGTGCCGGTGATCAACCGATCGTCCGCGCAGGAGGATTGACGCTCCGGTGAGCCAGCTCGTCATCAAGCGCCCGCCTCGTGCGCTGCCGCCCGAAGTGCCCTCGGAAGAGGTGCAATTGGAAGCTCCTCCCGAGCTGCCGCGCGGGCAGCAGGAGGGCATGCTGATGCAGGTCCTGCCGACCCTCGGCATGGGCTCCTCCGTGGTGTTCTACTTCGCATCCCCGAACGCCCATCCGTTCATGCGGATCATGGGTGTGGTCATGCTCGTGTCCACGGCCGCGATGGTGGTCTCCCAGATCGTCCGGCACCGTCGCGGTACGCAAGGGCAAATGGCCGACGTCCGCCGGGACTACCTCCGTTACCTGGCCCAGACGCGGCGCTCGGTACGCAGGACCGCCCTGCGTCAGCGGGACGCGCAGCTCTATCTGCACCCCGCCCCCGAGCAGTTGTGGTCGCTGGTCGCCGAGGGCAGCCGGGTGTGGGAACGGCGGGTGGCGGACGAGGACTTCGGGCAGGTCCGGATCGGCCTGGGCCCGCAGCAGTTGGCCACGCCCCTGATGGCGCCGCAGACCGCGCCGGTGGACGAGCTGGAGCCGCTGTGCGCGGGCGCCATGCAGCGTTTTCTGTCGGTGCACGGCCAGTTGGACGGCCTCCCGGTGGCGCTGTCGCTGCGCGCCTTCTACCACGTGACGGTCTCCGGCGACCCGGAGCGCGCCCAGTCCGCCGCGCGCGCCCTGGTGGCGCAGGCGACGACCCTGCACTCCCCCGACGACCTGGTCGTGGCCGTGGTGGCCTCGCGGGGCGCGGCGGAGCGCTGGGACTGGACGAAGTGGCTGCCGCACTGCCAGTTGCCGGGCCAGTTCGACGGCGCGGGCACCCGCCGCCTGTTCAGCGACGACCTGGGTGAGCTGGAGCAGTTGCTGGCCGGGCGGCTGGAGGAGCGGCCCCGGTTCAGCCGGGGCGGGCAGCCGCTGCTGGACCAGCCGCACATCCTGGTGGTGCTCGACGGCGGGATCGTGCCGCCGTCGTCGGCGTTCGCGGCCGCCGAGGGCCTCCAAGGGGTGACGATCGTGGAGGTCGTGTCCGGCGAGCTGGACACCCCGCGCGGTGACCTCTCCATCGTGGTGCGCCCGGAGCGGCTGCGGCTGGACTCCGGGGGCGAGGTGGCCTTCGAGGGCACCCCTGACGGACTGTCGCTGCCCGGCGCCGAGGCGCTGGCCCGCCAGCTCGCCCCCTTGCGGATGGGTGGCGGGGACGACGACGAACCGCTGCTGTCCAACCTGGACTTCACCGATCTGCTCGGCCTCGGGGACGCCGCCTCGGTGGACGTACGGCGCACCTGGCGGCCGCGCTCCATGTCGGAGCGGCTGCGGGTGCCGATCGGCGTCGGCGAGGACGGCCAGCCGGTGATGCTGGACCTGAAGGAGGCCGCGCAGGACGGCATGGGCCCGCACGGCCTGTGCGTGGGCGCGACCGGCTCCGGCAAGTCGGAGCTGCTGCGCACCCTGGTGCTCGGCCTCGCGGTCACGCACTCCTCGGAGACGCTGAACTTCGTCCTCGCGGACTTCAAGGGCGGCGCGACCTTCGCGGGCATGTCCCAGATGCCGCACGTCGCGGCCGTCATCACCAACCTCTCCGACGACCTCACCCTGGTCGACCGCATGGGCGACGCGATCCGGGGCGAACTCCAGCGCCGCCAGGAGCTGCTGCGGGCGGCGGGCAACTACGCCAACATCCACGACTACGAGAAGGCGCGCGCGGCCGGTGCCCCGCTGGAGCCGCTGGCCTCGCTCGTCCTGGTGATCGACGAGTTCAGCGAACTCCTCACCGCCAAGCCCGACTTCATCGACATGTTCATCCAGATCGGCCGTATCGGCCGCTCCCTGGGCGTGCATCTCCTGCTGGCCTCCCAGCGGTTGGAGGAGGGGCGGCTGCGCGGTCTGGACACGTATCTGTCGTACCGGGTCGGTCTGCGGACGTTCTCCGCCGCCGAGTCGCGGGCGGCGCTCGGCGTGCCGGACGCCTACCACCTGCCCTCGGTGCCCGGTTCCGGGTACCTCAAGTTCGGCACGGACGAGATGACGCGCTTCAAGGCGGCGTACGTCTCGGGCACGTACCGCGCGGGCGGCGCCGAGGTCACCGGGGGCAACGCGCCCCTGGAGCGCCGTCCGGCGCGGTTCACGGCGCTTCCGGTGCCGATGGCGTACGCGGCGCCCGATCCCGCCGAGGAGCGGGCGCGGGCCACGCGCGCGGAGGACGACGCGCTGGCGGACACGGTGCTGGACGTGATCGTGCAGCGCCTCGACGGCCAGGGCGTGCCCGCGCACCAGGTGTGGCTGCCCCCGCTGGACGAGGCACCCGCGCTCGACCATCTGCTGCCCGCGCTGTCGGTCTCTCCCGAGCGGGGTCTGCACGCGCCGGAGTACCCGCGCGCGGGCGCGCTGACCGTGCCGCTGGGTCTGATCGACAAGCCCTTCGAGCAGAAGCGCGAGGTGCTCTACCGGGACTTCTCCGGCGCGGCCGGCCACATGATGGTCGTCGGCGGCCCGCAGTCCGGAAAGTCGACGCTGCTGCGCTCGCTGGTCGCCTCGTTCGCGCTGACCCACACCCCGCTGGAGACGCAGTTCTACTGCCTGGACTTCGGCGGTGGCGGTCTCTCCTCCCTGGCGGGCCTCCCGCACGTGGGCGGGGTCGCCTCCCGGCTGGACCCGGAGCGGGTGCGTCGTACGGTCGCCGAGGTCGCGGGCATCCTCAACCGCCGCGAGCAGTTCTTCCGCACGAACGGCATCGACTCCGTCGCCACGTACCGCAGGCGCCGCGCGGCGGGCGAACTGCCGGGCGAGGCGTGGGGGGACGTGTTCCTGGTCATCGACGGCTGGGGCAATTTCAAGACGGAGTACGAGGGCCTGGAGGGTGTCGTCAACGACATCGCGGGCCGCGGACTCGGCTACGGCATCCATGTCGTCGTCTCCGCGTCGCGCTACATGGAGGTCCGCGCGGCCCTGAAGGACCAGATCCTCAGCCGGCTCGAACTGCGGCTGGGCGACCCGATGGACTCCGAGTTCGACCGCAAGGTCGCGGTGAACGTCCCGGCGGGCGTGCCCGGCCGCGGCCAGGTCCCGGAGAAGCTGCACTTCATGACGGCGCTCCCCCGCATCGACGGCTCCTCGTCGGCGGGCGATCTGTCCGAGGCGACGGCCGCGCTGGTCCAGCGGGTCAAGGCCGGCTGGGAGGGTCCCGCCGCTCCGACCGTGCGTCTGCTGCCGCGCAAGCTGCCGGCCGACCAGCTTCCCAAGGGCTTCGAGTTCCCGCAGGCGGGCTTCGCGATCGGCATCGACGAGGCCAACCTGGAGCCGGTCTTCGTCGACCTGGACACCGACCCGTTCTTCCTGGTCTTCGGGGAGAGCGAGTCCGGCAAGACCAACCTGCTGCGGCTGATCGCCAAGCAGATCACCGAGCGGTACACCCCGGCCGAGGCGCGCATCGTCGTCGGCGACTACCGGCGCACCATGCTGGAGGCGGTCGGGGAGGAGCACCTGCTGGAGTATGCGCCGATGGCCTCGGCGATGCAGGTCCACATGGACGCGATCCGGCAGTTCATGGAGATGCGCGCGCCGAAGCCGGACATCACCCCGCAGCAGTTGCGCGACCGCAGCTGGTGGAGCGGCCCGCAGCTCTTCGTCATCATCGACGACTACGAGCTGGTGGCGACCAACTCCGGCAATCCGCTGAGTCAGTTGGTCGAGCATCTGCCGTTCGCGCGGGACGTCGGCGTGAAGTTCATCATCGCCCGCAGCCAGGCGGGTGCCTCGCGGGCGATGTACGAGTCGTTCATGCAGCGGGTGAAGGAGCTGGGCGCACAGGGCGTCGTCCTTTCGGGCGACCCCAGCGAGGGCGACATCCTCGGCACGGTACGGGCGCGTCCCATGCCGCCGGGGCGTGGCGTGTTCGTTTCCCGCAAGCGCGGAACGTCCCTTATTCAACTGGGGTTGCTTCCGCAACGCCATTAGAGTGATCGATGGAAACCACCCCCGTTCCTGCGTTCGGACGAGCGAAGGGACGGGGATGACACGGGGAGAACGGGGAGGCGGCTGAGGTGAGTTCGGACGGGGGCGCCAAGGTTCCTGACACGGGGACCGGCTTCGACACCCTGGCGGGGGTCAACCCGGCGATGGCGCTGGACATCCAGCACAACGCCATGAAGAGCTTCAAGAAGCGGGTCGACGCGCTGCTGGTCGAGCTGGACAAGTCGGAGGCGGCACCGGGCAAGGTCGGCGAGGACCGGCTGCCTCGGGCCCAGCTCGGGGCGGCCACCTTCAAGGAGGCGCAGTTCCTCCACGACTCGTACACCATCGTCCACGACGAGTTGGAGAACCTCTCCAAGGCCCTCAGCGCCCAGATCGAGAGCATGAGCCTCGCGGTCCACGCCTCCCGCGTGGGCTACGAGAACCTCGACGAGGACATCAAGGCGCGGATGCGGGCGGTGAACGCGGAGGCGGAGAAGTATTACGACGCGGCGCGGGATCCTTATGCCCCGAAGAAGCCTGTCAAGGACATCGAGATGGGTAAGGAGGAGTGGTGAGCGAGCAGCCGAAACAGCCGAAGCTCAGCCGCACGGACTTCGAGTCCATGACGCACGAGCAGCTGGCGGCCATGCTGGAGTCAGCGGACATGGCGTCCGCGTCTCATCTCTCCGTGAAGCTGTCCAAGGCCGCTACGACGATCAGGGAGATCGGCGACGGCCTGATGAAGCACGTCAAGGAACTGGAGTGGCAGGGCAAGGCCGGCGACTCGTTCCGCGACTGGGGCGGTCACACCGCCAGTGCCACGCTGCGTCTCGGTGACTACGCGCAGGCGGCGTCCGACTGGATGGCCACGGTCTCACACGCCATCGCCGACGCGAAGGCCTCCATGCCGGACGTCTCGGAGACAACACGAGCGAAGGCTGCTCTGGCCGACGCCCACAAGACGATCGATGTCGCGAAGCAGCCAGGGGTGCGGAACGATCCCGACGCCCGTAAGGCGGCCACAACCGCGCATACCGATGCGACCAACGCGCAGGCCCACATCGACGCGACCCGCGAGGCCGCGATCCAGCAGATGCTGAAGCTGGCGGGAGCGTACGAGCATTCGGCCATGCAGGTGAACAGCTTGACGCCGCCCACGTTCGCGCCTGCGGCGGGGCGGGGGGCGCCGGATGCCTGGTGGGTTGGTGACGAGAACACAAATCTGGCCAAGGGCACCGCGTACGTCGGGCACAGCTCGTCGAGTGCTGCCAGTCCCACGGCCCATACGGGTGGTTCCCGAGGTGGCGTACAGCCCGCTGCCGTGCACCATGTTTCGGCAGCCTCTGCTGTAGACGACAGGACACGTTCAAGCCTGCATTTTCCCGTTCCACATGAGCCCGTGTCTCTGAACATCGACAGTGCAGGCGCCGATACGCTCCCTCGCACGTCGACGCCACCCGCCACAACGGGGGCGTCCGGCCCGGCTCTGCCGCTGCGTGAGGCGTCACCGGCGGGGCTGCCCACAGGCTTGCCGCCGACCTTCGCCGGAAGTGGCCGCATCCCCGGTGTGGAGTTGCCGGCGCGGGCGCCGGGCATGGGGCGGCTCCCGCAGGTACCCGGCCTGGCGAAGCCGATCGAGGGCATGCCGCGCATGCCTCGGGAAACAGGGATCGTCGGAGGACGGCCGGTCAGCGCAACTGGGCGCCCGGTCAACGGAATTCCGCGGGGAACCGTCATCGGAGGGGAGAACGGACAGGGGCGCACTCCTCTCGGCCGCGCCTTCTCCCCGGGCTCGGTTGAGGGGGCTCGCTCGGCAGGGGCCATGGGCGGCTCCGGTCGCCGACTCGCGTCCGAGACGGGCGGGGTCCTCGGTGGGCGTTCCGGCCAGCCGGGGCGTTCCGGCGGTCGTCCCTTCACCTCGGGGGGCTCCGGACTCGTTCGCCCGTCGTCCAAGGCCGCCGACCAGGCGCAGGGCTCCCAAGTGGGCCGTACCGGCGCCGCAGCGCGGTCTGTGGACTCCCGAAAGCCGCAGGAGCAGCACGGCAAGCGGCCGGACTATCTCGTGGAAGACGAGGAGACCTGGGCCAGAGACGGACGCCGGGCTCTTCCCCCCGTGGTCGACTGAGTCCGCGTCCATCAACCCCCAGGAAGGCACATGCGTACCAGAGGCATGCGGCGCCGTCGAATCACCTCCATAACCTCGGCCGCTCTCGGTCTGCTACTCGTAGGGCTCTCGGCCGGCCCCGCTCAGGCGGAGTCGATCCGGGCGCGGCAGTGGTACCTCGATGCCATGCATGCGCCGGAGGTTTGGAAGTCCAGCACGGGACGCGGAGTGACGGTGGCCCTGATCGACTCCGGAGTCGAT
>NZ_MUNH01000005.1:0-4304 GCF_002154615.1 Streptomyces recifensis | reverse complement strand
GGGCGGCGGGGCGGTCGGTGAGGGTGGTGGCGGAGGACTGAGGACGGTGGGTCGCCATGAGAGGTCAGCTCTTTCGCGCGAGGAGTGTCGTCGGGCGAGGCGGCGGCCCTGACTGTGGTCGGGCGCACGCCTGGGGGACGTTCGTCGTGACGCGCTGGCCGGAGGCCGGGTAGTCCGTGGGGCCGGTGGTGTACGGCGCTCAGGGATCTACGGTGCTCAGAGGGCTCGCGCGGTGGCCGCGCGGCAACACACTCGGTCGAAGTCGTCATGCTGACGGGAAGGCCAGAACGGCTCCAGGTCCTCACGACCCGTAGCTACGAAGTTCTGGATGCCGACCATGGGCCCATTGAAGCAGACGCGGGCGCCGTGCAGGAGCCTTCTCTCACCCCTTGGACGCCTCCTTGACGCCTTCTTGGCCGAAACCCGCTGCCGGCCGGGGGTACGCCGAAGGGGCGCCCACCGGTTCGGCGGGCGCCCCTTCCCGGCACGGGGGATCAGACCTGGCCGGCCTTCTCCAGCGCGGCGCAGCACGTGTCCACCAGCAGGCGCGTCACCACGTACGGGTCGACGTTGGCGTTGGGGCGGCGGTCCTCGATGTAGCCCTTGCCGTCCTTCTCGACCTGCCACGGGATGCGGACCGAGGCACCGCGGTCGGAGACGCCGTAGCTGTACTCGTTCCACGGGGCGGTCTCGTGCAGGCCGGTGAGGCGGTCGTCGATGCCGGCGCCGTAGTTCTTGACGTGATCCAGCGGCTTTGAGCCCTCGCCCAGCGACTCGCAGGCGGTGATGATCGCGTCGTAGCCCTCGCGCATGGCCTTGGTGGAGAAGTTGGTGTGCGCGCCCGCGCCGTTCCAGTCGCCCTTGACCGGCTTGGGGTCGAGAGTGGCGGAGATGCCGAAGTCCTCGGCGGTGCGGTACAGCAGCCAGCGGGCCACCCAGAGCTGGTCGGAGACCTCCAGCGGGGCGAGCGGGCCGACCTGGAACTCCCACTGGCCGGGCATGACCTCGGCGTTGATGCCGGAGATGCCGAGACCGGCCTTGAGGCAGTTGTCCAGGTGGGCCTCGACGACGTCACGGCCGAAGATCTCGTCGGCGCCGACACCGCAGTAGTAGCCGCCCTGAGGGGCCGGGAAGCCGTTCTCCGGGAAGCCGAGCGGGCGGGTGCCGTCGAAGAAGGTGTACTCCTGCTCGATGCCGAAGATCGGTTCCTGGGAGCCGAAGCGCTCCTCGGTCTCGGCGAGCGCGGCACGGGTGTTGGACAGGTGCGGCGTCATGTCGATGTCGAGGACCTCGCACAGCACCAGGATGTCGTCGCCGCCGCGGATCGGGTCCGGGCAGGTGAAGACCGGCCTGAGCACGCGGTCGGAGGCGTGGCCCTCGGCCTGGTTGGTGGAGGAGCCGTCGAAGCCCCAGATCGGCAGCGCGTCGAGACCGGCCGGGGCACCCGTGATGATCTTCGTCTTGGAACGGAGCTTGGCCGTCGGCTGGGTGCCGTCGATCCAGATGTACTCGGCCTTGAAGGTCACGGGGACACATCCTTCGGGGTGGTTCGGGCGCAGACGGGGTGCCGCGACGCCGCGGCACGGACACCGCGTCGATATGTCCGGCAGCGTGCCAACAGCCGATTTCCCGATCATTGCCCGTATGTGAACCCCGTGTTACCTGGGGGTTCTGTGTCGCGGCTCACCATGGCCGGACATGACGGAGGCGGGGTCCGGGGGCGCCGCCTGTTCCTCCTGCGCGGGTGGGTGCGCAAGGCGGCGAGTCACGGACCCCGCCCGTCGGTGCGGGGTGCGGGAGGCCGGGGAGCGGCCCGGAGCCGACGTCAGGTCGGTCCGGGCCGTCGTCTCACCGGTTTCCGTTCACCTCGTGGCGCCTCACCCCACCTTCTCGATCACGGCACGGCGGATCAGGAACTTGCCCGGCTCCCGGACCTGCTCGAAGGCCGCGTTGTTGAGGAGAGCGCAACTGCCGGACACCGAGGCGACCTTGACGGTCGTGGACTTGTTGTTGTCCAGGTTGGTGACCTTCAGCGTCGTCCCGATCGGGAACTGGTTGCTGGACGCGGCCGGGGCGCCGCCCTCGCCGGAGAGGGTGACGGTGGAGCCGTTGCAGACCTGCTGGCCGGAGGCGGCGGCGCCACCGCCGTTGCCCTGCGCGGGCGGGGCGCTCTGGGCGGGCGGAGCGCTCTGCTGGCCGCCGGCCTGCTGCCCGCCGCCGGCCTGCTGCCCGGCGCCCTGCTGGCCCGCGCCCTGCTGGTTGCCCGCCTGGGAGTCCTGAGCCGACTCCCCAACGGTGCAGCCGGCGGCCTTCTGCTGGACCTTGATCTGCGCGATGACCGCCTCACGGTTGGCGATCCGGGCCGAGGACTGCGCGTCCGGGTTCGCCTTCTGGCCCTCGATGAACTTCTGGTTGTTGCCGAGGGCGGTGGCGAACCCCTGGCACACGGTCGAGTCCGCGGCGGACGACAGGGTCTTGGCGTCCTGCGGGCTCTGCGCCGCGTCGGAGGTGGTCGCCAGGGCGAAGGCCCCACCGCCCGCCACCGCGGCGGCGCTGACGAGCAGCGCGATCTTCTTCTTGGTGCCGAGACTTCTGCTGCGCGACATCGGCGCCTCCAGGGGGGTAGGGGAGCGTACGCCGCTATGTACGGGAGGCCCGGCCGCCGTGTCTCAACGGTGACACGCGCCGGCCGAGTGACCTACGTCATACGGCAGTTGGCCCGCTCCGTCGCAGCGCGTCCCGCACCGCCGCCTCCGACCGTGCCACCAGCGCCGTCCCGTCCTCGGCGGTGATGATCGGCCGCTGGATCAGTACGGGGTGCTCGACGAGCGCGGAGATCCACCGCTCCCGCGTCCGCGCGTCCCGTGCCCACTCGCGCATCCCCAGCTCCCCGGCGGCGCCCTCCCCGGTCCGGGTGATGTCCCACGGCTCCAGCCCGAGCCGCCCGAGCAACTCCCGGATCTCCTCCGCGCTCGGTACGTCCTCCAGGTACCGGCGCACGGTGTATCCGGCTCCCTCGGCGTCCAGCACGTCGAGCGCGCCACGGCACTTGGAACAGGCGGGGTTGATCCAGATCTCCATGCGGGTACGGTACGCGCCGCTCGGCATGTTCGATTTCCTGGTCCCCTTGCGCCACTCGTGTGACAGTACGCCAATTCCCCGTCCCACCAGCGGATTTCATGCTGCTTCGCGCCCTCCCCGTTGTCAGTGGCCGACGGTAGACTGGGGGCAGTGTTCGAGAGGATTCGCCGGGGGGTTCCGGTGGGTGCTCCGCTCGCCACAGGAGGGTGTCCGTGTCCGTTGCCGCTCTGAGGAACAAGCCGTCGCCGACCCAGTCCACCGCCAGGCGGCCCGTGCCGCTCGACTCGCCCTACACGCCCGCCGCGAAGCGTCCGCTGCCGGCCGGCCGGCCGCGTGAGTGGTACGTGACGCACAACCGGCGCCTGAAGGCCATGCGCCTCGCCATAGCCCTGCTCGACTCGGGCGTCTACCTCCCGGCCCAGGCCCGCGACGAGGCGATACGCGACACGGCCGCCAGGCTCGGCGTCCACCCCCCGTCCGCCACGACCTGCCGCATGGTCCGCGCACTGCTCCACTGACCCCACCCGGGCGCCCCCGAGGGGCGCCCGGCCCTCACTGCGGCAGCAGCTCGGTCACCAACTCGCGCCCGCTCTCCGGATGGTCGCGGAACCACAGCCCCAACTGGTGCTCAGCGTCCGGAAGTTTTAGCCGTGAATACCGCGCCCGCGCGCACAGCGCTTCCTCCACCGCCCTTGTCACCTCTGCCGGGATGACCGTGTCCGTGCCCGGTGTCACCAGGACCGCTCTGCCCTCGAAGGCGCGGAGGGCCGGCAGGGCGGGTGAGTCGCGCCAGCTGTGCGGTGTGCGGAGGATCCTGGTGAAGGCGCCCGTACCGTCGCCGAACGGCTCGGCCCACGCGGCCGCCGCGAACACCCCCGGTGCGCACAGGCCCACCGAGGCCACCCGGCGTCCGTAGTGCCGGACCAGGTCCGCCACCGTCTGGCCGCTCATGCTGAAGCCGACCAGGACGAGGGGGCCGGCTCCCGCGTGGGCGTCGATCACCGCGACCGCCTGCTCGAAGCGGCGGCGCAGGCTGAGTTCGGACAGGTGGCCCGTGCTGCGGCCGTGACCGGAGAAGTCGAAGGCCAGGGCGTGGCAGCCCCGCTCGGCGAAGGCCCACAGCAGGGGCAGCAGGCGTTCCTTGCTGCCGGTGCCCGCGCCGTGGAGCAGTACCGCCGTGGGGCCTGCGCCGGAGTCTCCCGCGCGTACCGCGCTCAGGCGCT
>NZ_MUNH01000494.1:0-5983 GCF_002154615.1 Streptomyces recifensis | reverse complement strand
GACGGGGGCTGGGAGTACGTGGAGCGGGCGCTCGGCGCGGAGAGGGCTGCGGCTGCGCGGACGTGGCGCGAGTCGGTGGCCCGCACGCTCCAAGAGGAGGCGATCACCGCGGTGCGCGGGGCCGCGCCCGAGGGCTTCCAGGTCCTGCTGCACGCGGACCCGGTCTCGTACCACTGCGGCGCGAACGCGGGGGTGGACCCGGCGCACATACTCTCGCGGGCGGACGGTGTGGTCGTCCCCTGTGTGGACGGCACACACCGCCTGGCTCCGTTCGCTGAGCACGCGGGGGAGCGGACGGTGCTGGCGGCCAACCTGACGGTGGTGTCGGGCATGGGCGGAAACCCTGCTCGCCTGGCCTCGGACGCGGCGCACGCGCGGGGGGAGGGGGCGAACGAGCTGCGGCTGTACCACGCGGGCCTGGCCTCGGACGCGGACCTGGCGGCGGTACGGGAGGGGCTCGCGGGCTGGTGAGCGGGCCGGGGCCGATGAGTTTCGGCGGGCAGGCCGGTCCCCCCTTCATACGCCCGTGCGCACCTCCTGGGAGACCAGCATGACCGACTCGACTTTGGACCTCGGCCCGCAGGCCCGGATCGTGGCACGGCTGGCCGAGGCCGTGAGCGACGAGCAGCTCTCGGCGCCGACGCCGTGCCCGGACACCCCGGTACGGAACCTGCTGGGGCACCTGCTGCACCTGTCCGTCGCCTTCCGTGACGCCGCCCGCAAGGACCTGGGCGCCACGACCGACACGAACCCCGACGCCACCGTCCCCGACCTGCCCCCCGGCTGGCGCGAGGACCTCCCCAAGGCGCTGGACGAACTGGCCGACGCCTGGCGAGACCCCGCCGCCTGGACCGGCCTGACCCGCGCCGGCGGAGTGGACCTGCCCGGTGAGATCGCGGGAGCCGTGGCCGCCGACGAACTGGTCATCCACGGCTGGGACCTGTCCCGCGCCCTCGGCCTCCCCTACATCCCCGACCTCCCCGCCCTGGCCTCGGCTCACGGCTTCCTCCTCGCGGCCGCCGAGGACCCCGACCGAGGTGACGGCCTCTTCGGCCCGGTCGTCGAGGTCCCCCCGGAGGCCCCCCTCCTGGACCGAGCGGTGGGCCTGAGCGGCCGCGACCCGGGGTGGCGGGCGTAGGGGAACCACTCAGCAGCCCGGCCGGTCTTCTCCGGAGCCCTTGCCCTGACGCCCGCCGCGCGGGGCGTGCCCCGGCTCCTGCCGAACAGGGCCCGGCGCGAAGCCGAGTTGCGCCCGCGGGAACTCCCCGCGCGCCGGGGACCACCTGCCGCGTACACACCCGCCAAGCCCCGCAGGGCTTGGCTTGATCTCGATCCTGCAACACCCGTCGCGCGGCAGCGCTTACGCGCGTAGAACACCTGTCATGCATAAATCACTGCGGATCGCGGCCGCCACTGCCGCCTGTGCGCTTGCCGGAGGTGCGCTGTACGGCGCCGGGGCGGCCACTGCCGGGCAGTCGACGGCGAACTCCACGCACGAGCCGTACAACATCGGGCTCCTGGTGAAGGACATCGACGCCTACTACGGCACCACCGCCGACAGCGCGGGCAAGTACCAGGCGTCGCCCACCAGCCCGTACGCCAAGGACCTGGCGCAGATCGACGCCGACGCCAAGCGGTACATCGACAAGGCGGCCCGCAAGGCCCACCACCGGGGCGAGAAGCCGGCCGTGGTGTTCGACATCGACGACACCCTGCTGCTGAGCCTCGACTACGAGAAGCGCTACAACTACACGTACGACTCCGCCACCTGGAACGACTACGTGAACCGCGCCGACCGTCCCGAGGTGTTCGGCAGCCCGGAGCTGGTGCGGTACGCCGCCGCCAAGGGTGTGACGGTGTTCTACAACTCCGGCCTGAGCGAGTCCCAGCGCGCCGGCGCGGTGGAGAACCTGAAGAAGGTCGGCGCCGACGTCAATCTGGACGCCGGCCACATGTTCCTCAAGGACAAGGCCAACCCGCCCGCCTACCTGTCCGGTTGCGCCACGCCGGGCACCTGGACCTGCACCACCGTCCAGTACAAGGGCGGCACCCGCAAGCACATCGAGCAGGACCTGGGGTACGAGATCATCGCCAACTTCGGCGACCAGTACTCCGACCTGGACGGCGGCTACGCCGACCGCACGTACAAGCTGCCCAACCCGACGTACTTCGTCTCCTGACGGACCCCGGCCGACCCTGATGGCGGCGGCGCTCAGCTCCGCTTGAGCGCCGCCGCCATCATCGCCCGGGCCACCGGAGCCGCGAGCCCGTTGCCGCTGACCTCCGAGCGGGCCGCGCCGGACTGCTCGACCATCACCGCCACCGCGACCTCCTGACCGGTGCTGTCCGACTTGCCGTACGCGGTGAACCAGGCGTACGGCGTCTCGCTGTTGTTGGGGCCGTGCTGGGCGGTGCCGGTCTTGCCGCCGACCGTCACCCCGTCGATGAGCGCGTTCCGGCCGGTGCCGTCCCGCACCACCGTCTGCATCGCGGACTGGAGCTGTTCGGCGGTACGGGCGCTGACGATCCGCTTCCGGTCCGCGTCCCCGAAGTCCTGCAACACATCGCCGTCGCCCGTGGTGAGCTGAGACACCATATGGGGCGAGACCAGCTCCCCGCCGTTCGCTATGGCGGAGGACACCATGGCCATCTGGAGCGGCGTGGCGGTCACGTCGTACTGCCCGATGCCCGACAACGCGGTGAGCGCCTTGTCCATATGGGCGGGGTACACGCTCGGGTAGGCCCGCACCGGGACGTCCAGCTTGTCGTCGTCGAAGCCGAACTTCTCGGCCATGGCCCGCACCTTGTCCTGACCGAGGTCGACGGCGAGCTTGCCGAAGACGTTGTTGCAGGAGTACTGCAGGGCCACCCTGATCGGGGCGTTCTCGCAGGGCGCCGCGGTGTTCTCGTTCGGCAGCTCGCGGGTGGTGCCCGGCGGGGTGTAGGGCACCGGGCTGTCGGTGGGCCGGTCCACGTCCGGGTACAGGCCGTCCTCCAGCGCGGCCGCCGCCACCACCAGCTTGAAGGTCGAGCCGGGCGGCAGCGGCTGCCGCATCGCCCGGTTGACCAGCGGCTTCTCCTTGTCGGTGGTGAGCTTCCGCCAGGCCGTCCCCGCTGTGTTCGCGGCGGTCAGCGCCGAGGGGTCGTAGGACGGCGTCGAGACCATGGCGAGGATCTTGCCGGTCTTCGGGTCGATCGCCACCGCCCCGCCCTTGTTGCCGCCCAGCGCCCGGGCACCGGCCTTCTGCACGGCCGGGTCGATCGTGGTGATCACGTTGCCCGGATCGGCCCGCCGCCCGGTGACCGTGTCCATGACGGTGCGCAGCCGGGTGTCCGTGCCGTTGAGCAGGTCGGCGTAGACACCTTCGAGCTGCGTGGGGGCGTACGCCTGCGAGGCGTAGCCGGTGACCGCCGCGTACAGCGGGCCGTCGGTGTACGTGCGCTTGTACGCGAGGTCGCTCCCGCCGGCCCGGCCGGAACCGGTGACCGCTTTACCGGCCACGACGATGTCGCCGAGCGGGCGGGAGTAGGTGCCGATGGCGTTCCGGCGGTTTTCGGGGGCGTCCGCGAGGGCCTTGCCGTCGTAGAACTGCACCCAGGTCGCCCGGATCAGCAGGGCGAGTACGAGCAGCAGGGAGAAGACGGCGGCGCGCCTGATCGTCTTGTTCATGGCGCAGGGGAAGACGAGCCGGACCGCCGGTTCCGTTCCCTTCCCGACGCGGTTCTCATCACATGTTCAGATTTTCCGTGCCGATGTCGTGTGCGCGGCGACCGCTCACAACCGCCGCGTCGCCAGCGTCAGCCGGTCCCGCGCGTCCAGCAGCGCGTCCTTGATCATCTGCTCGTGTGCCGGGGTGAGCCGGGCCACCGGGACCGAGCAGCTCACGGCGTCGCGGGCCGGGGTGCGGTACGGCACGGCGACGCCGAAGCAGCGCAGGCCGAGGGTGTTCTCCTCGCAGTCCACGGCATAGCCCTGCTCGCGGACGCGGTGCAGCTCGGCGATCAGCTCCTCCCGGTCGGTCACCGTGTGCTCGGTGAGCGCGGGGAGCTTCTCGGGCAGCAGCGCCCGCACCTGGTCGTCGGTGTGCGTGGCGAGCAGTGCCTTGCCCAGTGAGGTCGAGTGCGCGGGGAGCCGGCGGCCGACGCGGGTGAAGGGGCGCAGGTAGTGCTGGGACTGGCGGGTGGCGAGGTAGACCACGTTGGTGCCGTCCAGCCGGGCCAGGTGGATGGTCTCCGTGGTGTCGTCCGCGAGCCGGTCCAGCGCGGGCCGGGCCGCCGCGACCACCTCGTCGCCGTCGATGTAGGAGGTGCCGACCAGCAGTGCCCGTACCCCGATGCCGTACCGGGTGCCGGTCGCGTCCGTCTCCACCCAGCCCAGCTCGACCAGCGTCCGCAGCAGCATGTACAGGCTGGACTTGGGGTAGCCGACGGCCTCCTGCACGTCCGCCAGGGAGTGCATACCGGGCCGCCCCGCGAAGTACTCCAGCAACTCCACCGTCCGTACCGCGGACTTGACCTGCGCCCCGCCGCCCGTCTCGGCTGCCGTCATCGCTCCTGGACCCTTCGCTCGGCCGTCGCCCCAAGGCCGCGGACCCCTGTTGAGCAAGCCCCCGCCCCTATAGTCTCCGAACAGCCCATTCACCATCGGAGACGGCGTTCAGCATATCGAACGAGCCGATGGCCGAATCCCCGCAGTGCGGCCTTGTCTGGAGGGAACCGCGGTGACAGCAGCACCAGTCTGGAGTGTCGACCCGCGTACGGGGAAGCACCGGGAGCAGGTCGCGGTGGAGGCCACCGCCGACGAGGTGGACGCCACCGTCCGGGAGGCGCACGCCGCGCGCGACGCCCTCGCGGACCGCACCGTGCGCGCCGCCTTCCTCCGCGAGGCGGCCACCGGCCTGGAGGCGGTGAGCGCGCTGCTGATCGAGGTGGCCGACGCCGAGAGCGCCCTCGGCCCGGTCCGGCTCACCGGCGAACTCGCCCGTACCGCCTACCAGTTGCGGGCCTTCGCCGACCTGGTCGACGAGGGCGCCTTCCTGGACGTCGTCATCGACCACCCCGACCCGGCCGCCACCCCGCCCGTGCCGGACCTGCGCCGCTGGAAGATCCCGCTCGGCGTGGTGGCCGTCTACGCGGCCTCCAACTTCCCCTTCGCCTTCTCCGTCGCGGGTGGCGACACCGCGAGCGCGCTCGCGGCGGGCTGCCCCGTCGTGGTCAAGGCCCACCCCGACCACCCGGCGCTGTCCGAGCTGGTCGCCAAGGTGCTGCGCCGGGCGGCGACCGCACACGGGCTGCCCTCGGGCGTCGTCGGCCTGGTGCACGGCTTCACCGCGGGCGTCGACCTGATCCGGCACCCCCTGGTCGCCGCCGCGGGCTTCACCGGGTCGGTGCGCGGCGGCCGGGCCCTGTTCGACGCGGCCGCCGCGCGCCCGGTGCCGATCCCGTTCCACGGCGAACTCGGCTCGCTCAACCCGGTGGTGGTCACCGAGGACGCGGCCGCCGAGCGTGCCGAGGACATCGGCGCGGGACTCGCCGCCTCCATGACCCTCGGCGTCGGCCAGTTCTGCGTCAAGCCCGGCCTGGTACTGGTGCCCGCCGGGGCGCACGGCGACGGCCTGGTCAAGGCGCTCACCGACGCCGTCAGCGACACCGAGCCCGGCGTACTGCTCGACCACCGCATGCGGGACGCCTTCCTCGCGGGCATAGGCGAACGCACGGCCCTGCCCGAGGTGGACTCACCCGTCACGCCGGGCGCGGCCGGGGCGCACACGGTCAGCGCGGGTTTCCTCACCGTGCCCGCGGCCCGGCTCGCCGAGGGCGCGCACGAACTGCTGCTGGAGGAATGCTTCGGTCCGGTCACCGTGGTGGCCCGCTACGCGGACGAGGACGAGCTGACCGCCGTCCTGGAGCGGCTGCCGGGCAGTCTTACCGCGACCGTGCAGCTCTCCCCGGCCGAGTCGGCGGGGGAGAGCTGCACGGTCGC
>NZ_MUNH01000493.1:0-18896 GCF_002154615.1 Streptomyces recifensis | reverse complement strand
GAACACAGTTGTCCCCGTCGCATACCGGTTCCCCGCCAGGAACAGCACCGCCTCCGCCACGTCCGACGCCTCCCCGACCCGCCCCAGCGGCAGCCGCTGTACGGCCGCGGAGTACATGGTGTCCCGAGCCGCCGCATCGAGCCCGTCCCACAGGGGGGTACGCAGGAGCCCCGGCGACACCGCGTTCACCCGAAGCGGCGCAGCCTCCAGGGCGAGCCCCCGCACCAGCGCCTCCAGTGCGGCGTTGATCGCGCTCTGGAGGGCGGACGCGTGGCCGGGGCGTTGGGAGAGGTAGCCGGAGACGAGGGTGAGGGAGCGGGTGGGGTGGACGGCGCGGGCGATGCGGTACGCGCCCCAGAACTTGCTGTCCATCGCCGCGTACGCCGCCTCCAGCGGCAGGGTGTCGACGCGGCCCATCGGGGTCTCGCCCGCCGTGACCACGACATGGTCGAACTCGCCGGCCGTGACCGCGAACTTGGCGACCTCGTCGTCCGAGCGGATGTCGAGGGTCTGGCCGGTGACCGGGCCGGCGAGGCCGGACAGGGCCGTCACCGCCTCGTCGATCCGCTGGGGGTTGCGGGAGACGATGACCGTGTCCGCGCCCTGTGCCGCGAACTCGCGGGCGGAGGCCAGGCCGACCCCCGAGGTGCCGCCGACGACAAGGACGCGCTGGTCCGCGTATGCGCTCATGACTGTTTCCGCTCCTGAGAGTTGGTCTGGTCGCCGGACCGCGTCCGGGCGAAGCTCGCGCGGTCCAGTTCGGTCACCTGGACGGAGATGTCGCAGGCCGTCTCGCGCAGGGTGGCCGGGAAGAACCCGGTCAGTACCGCGAGGGCCGCCTCGCTGATGGCGGCGCGTGCCTCGACGGACTTGCCGGCGAACGTCCTGATGTCGAGGTTCACGAAGGACTGCTCGTGGCTGCCGTCCCCGATGAGGAACCGGTCCATCGGGACCGCGCGGCTCTTGAAGTCCTGGAGGCGGAAACCACCCGCCTCCGCGAGGGTGTTGTGGAGCTTGCCGAACACGGCCGCCGGATCGACGTCGTCGCGGACGTTGCCGGAGTATTCGAGTACGAGGTGAGGCATGGCGCTCCCCAGGGGGTCAGTGGGCCTCGGCCGGCTGGAGGTCGTCCGCGACCGGTGCGGGCACCGGACGGGGCTTGCGCGGGCCGAACGTGCTCAGGCCCGCGCTGGCCGCGAGCGCGACCACCGCCGCGATCAGGGACGCCCGCAGCCCGGTCAGGAAGTGCCCGGAGGACGCCTGTCCCACGAGCAGACCCATCACGGCCACCCCGATGAGCCCGCCCAGCTGGCGCGAGGCGTTCAGGACTCCGGAGGCGATGCCCGCGTTGGCGGGGTCCACCGAGCCGAGCATGGCGTTGGTCATGGACGGCACCACCAGGCCGATGCCGAACCCGGCGACCACGAACTGCACCGCCATCCGCACGTACGCGTCCGAGCCGACGGCCGGGATCGTGGCCAGGTAGCCGACGGCGGCCAGCACGTTGCCGGTGATCAGTACCGACCGGGCGCCGTACTTCTTGACCAGCGGGCCGCAGGACAGGTTGGCGATCATGATGGCGGCCGTCATCGGCAGGAACGCCAGGCCCGCGGTGATCGGCGAGTAGTCCCAGACCTGCTGGAAGAACAGGCTGAAGACGAAGATCAGGCCGTAGAAGGCGAAGTTGAGCAGGACGCCGATGAGCGAGGTCGCCGAGAACGCGTGCCGGCGGAACAGGTGCAGCGGCAGCATCGGGTCGTGGGTACGGCGCTCGGCGGCGAAGAAGCCGGCCAGCGCGAGCACGAAGACGACCAGGCAGGTCAGCACGGTGGCCGAGGTCCAGCCCTGCGCGTTGGCCTCCACGATCGCCCCGGTCAGCGCGCCCAGGCCCACGACGGCCAGGAGCTGCCCCGGCAGGTCCAGCGAGCGGGCCACGGAGACGTCACGGGCGGGCGCCGGGCGGGCGTAGGCCCGGACGAGGACGATGCCGAGCGCGGCGATCGGGACGTTGACGAAGAAGATCGAGCGCCAGCCGAGCGCGTCGACCAGCAGACCGCCGACCACCGGGCCGAGGGCCAGCGCGAGGCCGCCGGCCGCCGCCCACAGGCTCACCGCGCGGGTGCGCTCGTGGGGGTCGGGAAAGTTGGTGTTCACGATGGACAGCGACGACGGCACGATCATCGCGGCGCCCACGCCCTGGAGGACCCGGGCCGCGATCAGCGCGACCAGCGTGGGGGCGGCGCCGCAGATCAGCGAGGTCACGGCGAAGAGCGCGAAGCCCCACATGAAGATCTGCTTGGGGTCGTAGCGGTCGCCCATGGCACCGGCGGTCAGCAGGAAGGCCGCGAAGGTGAGGGTGTAGCCGTTGATCACCCACTCGAGGCCGGAGAGGCTGCCGCCGAACTCGGCGCCGAGGGCCTTGGTGGCGACGTTCACGACGCTGACGTCGAGGATGACGACGACGAAACCGAGGCATGCCGCGAACAGGGTCAGTCCTGGGCGGGCCTTGTGCGGTGAGGTCTGGGGCACGGGTCTTCCTTCCATGCGTGCCGAAGCGGGCGTAGGGGAGGCTGGAGTGCGGGAGCGGGGCGGTACGCCACCGGCTCCGGTAGACTGTTCGTCGAGGAGCGAACAGTCAGAGTGTACGCAGATCATCGAACACTCTGCAATCCGTACGCGCCCGGTGTGTACGGATCGAGTGAGACGGGACGGAGCGATCAGCCATGGCGGCACAGACCCCCCGGCAGCAGGACGCGGCGAGCCACCGCACCCCGCCGGTCCACACGGCCCCGGACGAGGTTCCGCTGGAGGCGGCCCTGCTCGCCCTCGCCGACCCCGTACGGCAGACCCTGGTGAGGGAGTTGGCCGGCGCCGGGGACTGGGAGCGGTCCTGCGGCAGCTTCGACGTACCGGTCACCAAGGCCACCCTGAGCCGCCACTTCTCGGTCCTGCGCGAGGCCGGGCTGCTGGAGCAGCGGGACGCCGGGGCGAAGCGGCTCAACCGGCTGCGCAAGCCGGAGTTCGACGCCCGGTTCCCCGGCCTGCTGGACCTGGTTCTCGGTCACGCCGCCCCCTGAGGGCGCACCGCCCGGTCGTGCAGCCCCTTCGCCACGTCCAGCGCCAGGGAACGGTCCACGGCCGGGGTGCCGAAGGCGAGCGCCGGGCCGAACGTGCCGTCCAGCGTGCCCAGATGCAGGACCAGGCCGTAGTTGGCGCCGGTGCGGTTGACGATGGTCCGGTAGGCGCTGACCCGGCCCAGGTGCGGGCCGAGCGCCGGGTCGACCACGCCCACGTTCGTCAGGCAGATTCCCGGCGCCGATCCGGCGGCCGCCGTCTCCTCGACCGCGCGCCGGATCGCCGCGTGCGAGCGGACGGGGGGTCGCCAGGCCGCGTCGGCCGACGTCAGCGCGGTCCCGTACTCCCGTGCCAGCTCCGTCAGTCGACCGCGGCCCGGACGCATGGACACCCGCAGCACGTTGATGAAGCAGCCCACGTCCGGCAGGTCCGCGTACCGCTGCCGCAGTGACACGGCGGTGAACATGCCGACCTCGGTGCGGCCGGTGGCCTCCGCGTAGGACTCGGCGAGCGCGGCGGCGAAGAACTGGTTGACGGTCACGCCCTGTCGCTTGCACCACGCCTTGAGAGCGAGGCTCTCCGGTCGGGTGAGCACGCACGGGACGAAGTCGGCGCCGCGCTCGGGCCAGGGGCGGTGTTCCGCGAACGGCAGTCGTGCGGACGCGGGTTGGACGAAGTCCCCTCCCGCCGCCGGCGCCCTGTAGGTGAGGCCGTCCGCGTCCGGCGGCAGCCTCCGTACGTCGTACGGGCTGGGCTCCGGCGAGGAAAGGAGAACGTCCAGCAGCGCCCGGACCACCGCGCCCGTCGAATGGCCGTCGGAGATCGCGTGGTTGCGGGTGAAGTACAGGTGCGTCGCCCCGGCCCCCGGATCGCGTACGGCGTGCAGTCGCCACAGGGGCCCGCCCGTCTCCAGGACCTCGTTCAGCTCGCGTCGCAGCACGTCCTCGGGGGAGTCCGGCGAGGTCAGCGTGCAGTGGCGGATCTGGTCGGGCAGCACGCCGGGACCCCGGGCGAACCACAGGGTGTCGGCGTGCTCCTCGATGCGCAAGGACAGCAGCGGCAGTTCACCCGCCCACTGCTCAACAGCCCTGTACAACCGCGCGGGTGCGATGTCCTCGCGCACCGACACCTGAGTGGTGACCTGTGTCGTGCCGCGCATGAGCGCGTGGGTGTACGCGAACGCCGCTTCGCCGGCCGAGAGTTCGCGCACCGCGTTCACGACGACCACGCCAGCGGGTGGGACAACCGGACGCCGTGGCTGGTGAAGTCCAGGGTCACCCGGTCGCCGTCGGCCGTGCGGAAACCGCCGTGGAAGCTGCTGCGGTCGGCGCCGAGGTAGACGTAGTGCACCCGGCCGGGGTGGTGCAGGGCGCGGTAGGCGAAGAGGCGGGACATCAGGGCCGGCAGCTCGTAGTGCAGGGCGTCCGAGCCGGTGGTGAAGGTGCCCTTCCACGCCGGGGCGCCGTCCCGCTCGATCGTCGCCTCCCCGGTCACCGAGCGCGGCGGCTCGCCGAGATGCAGCCAGGGCGCCACCCCGGCATCGCAGAGCTTCGCGTACGACAGGTGCCCGGCGTGCTGCTTGAAGCGGCCGATGTCGGTGAGATCGTTGCCGAAGGTGTAGCCCGCGTACCTCGGCACGCCCCGGCTGTCTCCCACGTAGACCAGGACGACCTCGGCCTCCTCGCAGACATGGACGGCGTCGGCGGGTACGGAGAGGGGCTCGCCCGGGACCTTCAGGGCGTCACCGAGGCCCTTGACGAACCAGTTGGGCTGGTCCGGGACCTCGGCGTCCACCTTCACGTTGTGCGTCATCATGAAGCCGCTGACCAGGGCGTCCCCCAGGTGCGCGGGGAGCAGCGGCGGCAGCAGGCGCACCTCGTCGCGGTCGGCCTCGACCGGGGCGCGGTCGCGGGTCAGCCGGTCGAGCAGGGCCTCGGTGGTGTCGTCCGAGGCCGAGGCCAGGGCGGCCAGGGTGTCACCGCCCAACGGGTACAGGCGCAGCGGAGCCTCGGGCTCGGGCAGGCCGAGGCCGAAGTGGCGCTCGCCCGCGTGGACGCATTCGAAGACCACCGTCATGGTGGACACCTCCTGGGAGGTCACGGCCCCTACGGGCCAGGTCGGACAGGGGGTGGGCCGGGTCAGTCCATGAGGATCTCGACGAGGACGGGCTTGCCGTGCTCCTTGATGTGGGCGACGGCCTCCCGCACCGTGGGCTCCACGGCCTCGATCCGCTCCACCCGGGGCAGGGCGTGCACGCCGTAGGACTCGGCCAGGGTGACGAAGTCGACCGGCTGGTCGTAGAAGCTGGTGGCGATGTGCGCGCGGCCGGTGTCGCGGTCGCGGTTGTCCGCGATGCGCTCCGCGTGCTGGGTGGAGTTCAGGTAGAGCCGGTTGTTCATGACGATCACCAGCAGCGGCACGTCGTACGCGGCCAGCGTCCACAGCGCGCTCGGGGTGTAGAGGAAGTCGCCGTCGGCCTGGAGGTCGACGCAGAGCGTGCCGTCGCCCTGGTGGGCGAGCGCCGCCCCGACCGAGGCGCCCAGGCCGTAGCCGAGGCCGCCGCCGCCGTTGAGGCCGAGATAGCTGCCGGGGCGCTCCAGCGGCCAGAGCTTCTTCACCCAGCCGTCGATGGTGAGGCTGCCGGTGTTGGTGAGCACCCACTCCTCGTCCCGCACCGCGCGGTGGATCTCCTGGACGGCCGTGGACACCTGGATGTGCTCCCGGTCCCGCGCCTCGTCCGCCTGGCGCGCCCACTCGGCCCGTGCCTCGGTGTGCAGGGCGGAGAGGGCCTTGACCCGCTCCTCCCGGCGCTCGGTGAACTCCGCTGCGGCGAAGGGCCCTTCGGGGTCCTCGGCCACCTCGCGCAGCGCGGACACCGACTGGCCGGTGTCGGCCGCCACGGCGAGGCTGACCGGGACGAACTGCTGGTAGTCGGCCGCCCACTTGCTGGTGAGCAGCTCGTTGAAGCCCACGGTGACGACCTCGGCGCCGTTCGCCGGCAGCCCCTCGTCGGTGAGGGGCAGGAAGGAGCCGAGCGCGCCCACGAGGTCCTGCACCTCCAGCGCGATCACCAGGTCGGCCGCGTCCAGGAGGCCGGTGTTGCTGACGTTGAGCTGGTGGGTGTTGGGGAAGTTCATCCGGTTGCCCCGGTCCACCACGGCGAGCCCGAGCGCGTCGGCGAGCGCGACCAGCGGCGCGACCGTCTCCGGGTCACGGCCGGAGAAGTCCACGATCAGCACCGGCAGCCGGGCCTCGCGCAACCGTCCCACGAGATGGTCCAGCTCGCTGCCGCCGAGCGCGGGCAACCGGGTCGGCTCGGTGGCGGCCGCGGGCAGCAGGCGTACGCCGTCCGCCAGTTCCTGCTCCTGGACGTCGAAGTCGAGCGCCACGAACACCGGCGCCTGCAAGGGGGTGTGCATCAGCTTGAAGGCGCGGTAGAGCGACTCGACGGTGGCCCGCTGCCCGATGGGCTGGTCGCACCACTTCACATAGTCCTTGACGACGGACTCGATGTTCTGCGAGGTGTGGATCCAGTCGATCCACGGCCGCCGCTTGCCCGCGTCCACGGGCCCGTTGCCGCCGAGCACGAACAGCGGGACTCGGTCGCACCAGGCGTTGAAAATGGCCATCGAGGCGTGCAGCAGACCGACGTTGGCGTGCACGAACACGGCCATGTGCCGGCCGCTCGCCTTGTGGTAGCCGTGGGCCAGCGCCACCGCGATCTCCTCGTGGCACGCCATCACGATGTCGGGCGCCTCGGAAGCGTGAACCAGGGAGTCGTGGACACCGCGGAAGGACGCGCCGGGGTTGAAGGCGACCTTGTCGATGCCCTGCTGGTTGAGGAACTCGACCAGCAGGTCGGAGAAGTAGGACGTCGTCATGCGTGATCCTTCGTACGGTTCATGCGTGCGCATGGGGGCGGGCGGGGACCGGGCGCCAGACCGGGTCGGCCTCGGTGCGGTGCACCGTCGCGAAGCGGGCGGCGAGGTCGGTGAGGGCGAGGCCGAAGCCGGGCCCGGGCGGCGGGGCGATCGTGTTGGTCCGCCGGTCCACGGCCGGGCGGGGTGCCACGACCATCTCCGGGAAGAACAGGTCGGACTGGCCGGCCTCGACGGTGAGGGCGTCCGGATGGGCGAAGGCCAGGGCGCGGCCCGCGTTGATCAGCGGCCCCACCTCGGCCACCTGCACCCCGACCTGGAACTCAAGCCCCGCGCCGCGGGCGAGGCCGATCAGCCGGGCCGCGGTCACCGGCCCGCCGTTCTTGGACACGCGGACGTTGAAGGCGTCGCACGCCCCGGCCGCGAGCGCCCGCTCGGCGTCCTGCGGGGTGCAGACCGACTCGTCCAGCATCACGCGCGGCCCGGTGCGGCCCCGCAGCCGGGCGAGGTCGGCCCAGGAGCCCTTGGCCAGCGGTTCCTCCACCCAGTCGGCACCGGCGTTGTGCAGCGCCTCCATGTGGCCGGGCGCCTCCTCGGGCGACCAGCTCATGTTGGCGTCCACCATGACCGGCACCAAGTCGCCCAGCCGGGCCCGGATCGCGGCGACGGTGCGGACATCGCGCCGGATGTCGTCGGCCGCCTTGATCTTGACGAAGTGGAACGGGCCCCGCGTGTCCAGGAATTCGTCCACATCGAGACTGAGATCGAGGACTTGGGACACCGGGAGAGACGGGGGAGTGGGTGTGTCGCCGCCCGGCACCAGCGCCGAAGCATCTGTACCAAGTCGTCGGCCCAGCAGGTCGAGCAACGCCGTCTCCAGCAGGCAGAGCAGGTTGCCCCCGCCCCGCAGGCCGAACGCGCCGGCGACTCCCGAGCGCAGCAACTCGGCCAGCAGCAGGGCGGGTTCGGTCGACCGCAGCCGGGCGAACACCGCGTCCAGCGGGACCTCCCGCAAGGCGGCCGTCACCGAGTCGGCGGTCTCGCCGGTGACGTAGGCGCGGGGCGCGCACTCCCCGAGCCCGGTCGCGCCGTCCACCGTCAGCCGCAGCACGAGACTGTCGGAGGCGGAACGGCGCTTGGCCGGATGGTCGAAGCCGACCGCCATGGGCAGCTCGACCCGGTACAGCGTGGCGCCGGCCGGTTCAGGCATCGCGCTTCAGCCCTTGGAGCAGGGTGAAGGTGGACGCCCAGTCCACCAGCCGGGCCCGGACGTCGGTGTAGAAGAGGTAGTGCTTGTCGGTGGCGAACTGGATGAGCGCGCCGTGCGAGCCGGTCATCCGGCGGAAGGTGGCGCGGGCGTCGTCCAGGTCCACGATCGGGTCGCCGACGCCGGAGACGTAGGCCGCCGGCACCGGGGGGAGCGGCCGCTCGGAGCGCATGTAGAGCGACTCCAGGGCGAGCAGCACGCCTCGGGAGCGGCGGGTCAGGGCGCGGGCCGCGAGGTCGTCGTTGTCGATGAAGTGCCGGTGGCGGACCTCGTCGGTGAAGTCCTCCGACCGCAGGCCGGCGTCCCACAGCTCCGTGCCCGAATCCGTCGCCAGGGCGTGCCGTTGGTCGTCGTCGAGGGTGGCGTGCAGCTTGCCCAGCCACGCCGAGCAGAAGATCGCCGCGTCGTAGCGGGTGGTGAAGTCCGGGTGGTGCATGAGCGCCGCCATGAAGGAGCCGCCCAGGCAGTGCCCGAACAGGGAGAGCGGGACCTCGTCGCCGATGGCGGCGCGCACATGCTCCAGGGCGGTGATGTAGTCCCGCAGCACGGTGTCCGCGTCGGGGAGGTCCTGGCGGTCGCCGCCGCTGATGCCGGAGCCCCGGCGGTCCAGCACGTAGAAGGCGATGTCGTTGTCCGCGAACTGCGGGCCGACCTCCCACAGCCAGCCCGCGTGCGACTGGAGTCCGTGGAAGTAGAACACCGCTCCCTTGACCTGGCCGCGCGGGCGCCACAGGTGCAGTGCCAACTCGGCTCCGTCGACCGGGAGTCCGGCTATCTCGCGGCGGATGTTCTGCGGTGGCCTCTTGGTCTCGATCACGTCCGGTTCCCCTCGGTCAGCGTCGGGTGAGCGCGGCGACGAAGTCGACGTCCCGCTGGAACGGCTTGTACTTGTACTGGGTGGCGTTGCCCTGCTGGCGACGGCTCTCGACGTAGGCGGCGATGGCGTCGTGAGGCACGGTGACGACCTCCAGCGCGCCGAGCCGTCCGCTGTCCCGCTTGGACGCGTACTCGATGTTGATCTCGTGCAGCGCGGCGTCCACCGCCTCGGACAGCTGCCCGTCCAGCGACGCGGACGGCTCGGGGACCTCCGCGACGACGATGTAGTACGGCGGCTCCGCCCAGCGCGGGCCGCACATGAACAGTCCGGTGCCGAGCCCGTGGGCGGCGAGGCCGCGCTGGATGGCGCCGGTCACCTGGGACTCGGTGATCTTCTCGCCGGTGAAGGAGTGGAAGATGCCGTCCCGGTGGACGAAGTGCACCCAGGGCGTGCCGTCCACGATCCGGTCCACGTGGTACACGTCCCCGGTCCACAGCCGGTAGAGGCCGTTGCCCTGCGTCATGATCAGGTGGTAGTCGCGGCCCGGCTCGACCTCGTCGAACAGCAGCGTCTCCACCTGCTCGCCGGCCGCCACCAGGTCGCCGAGCGGTACCTCGGCCGGCACGAACTCGAAGAACGCCTGTCCCACAGCGAGCGGCTGGCTGTGCAGCGAGTCGTCCACCGGGATGGTGGTGACCCCCTCGGTGCCGCAGCTCATGAACGGCAGCCTGGCCACACCGGGCAGCACCGCTTCCAGCTTGGCCGCGTACAGGCCGGCCGACGCGGAGAGCCAGCAGGTGAAGAGCGTGAGCGAGGGCCACACGTCCTTGAGGCTGAAGTCCCGGTTCAGCAGCACCTTCTCGAGCCTGCGGGCGCCCTCCGCGTCGGGCTCCGTGTACGGGCGGCCCTCCAGCGTCCCGTCCCGCACGTCCCGTACCAGCCGGTCGCCGTGCTGGGCCAGCAGTTCCCGCAGCGAGATCAGGGTGCTGGGGTTGATCGACGAGATGTAGTGCAGGTCCTTGCCGATCAGGTGCCGGATGCGGTGGTACATACGGCCCTCGTGGCCGCTCGGCACCTCGGGCCCGAACCAGGGGGACTCGTACCAGGGCGGGTTCCAGTCCTGGCTGTTGATCTGCGGATGCCGGTTGCTGATCGCCTGGTGGCCGATGCCGTGCACGAAGTCGAACACGTCCTCGCGCACGGTCTGCGTGTCCAGCGTCGCGTAGGGGTGGGCCAGCAGCTCCGGGTGGTACTCCAGATACGTGCCCCACATCGCCTTCATCGCGGGGATGCGGTAGGTGAGCAGCCAGTGCAGGGTGTACGGCACCAGCTTGGGCACCCCGGTGGTGCCGCTCGTCTTCAGCCAGCGCAGTACCGGGCTGCAGGTCAGGGTGCCGCCCTTGGTCCGGGTCTCCCGCTGGATCTCGGGCACGAAGTCGTCGTAGCGCATCACGGGGAGCAGCGAGCGGAAGAGGTCCGGGTCGTCGGCGACGGCCGAGTAGCCCTTCTCCCGCCAGTGCACCGAACCCGCGCTCATGTCGATGACGTCCGCCAGCACCCGGCGCTGGGCCAGGGCCGGCTGCTTGAGGTCGGTCAGCAGGGCGTCCCGTGCCTGGCGGCACTCCTCCGCGAACGGGTCCCGGCGGGCCTGCCAGTGTTTCTGCCAGTGAGGTATGTCCACAGTCGCTCCTGAAGAAGCCTGAAGAAGGTGGAAGTGGTCACAGGGCCGGACAGGAGGATCAGCGGTCGATGTACGCCATCATCCGGTCGTTGTACCGGGGTCCCGCGACCGCGTCGGCGCGCACGGCGACCTCGATCTCGGCGAGCGTGTCCGCGTCGAGGCGGACCTCGGCGGCACGGGTGTTCTCCTCCAGGTAGGAGCGCCGCTTGGTGCCGGGGATCGGCACGATGTCGTCGCCCTGGTGCAGCACCCAGGCGATGGCGAGCTGGGCCGGGGTGAGGCCGTGGCGTGCGGCGACCTCGCTGATCTTCCGGGCGATCGCCGTGTTCTGGTCGTAGTTGGCGCCCTGGAGGCGGGGGTCGTGGTGGCGGAAGTCGTCCTCCGGGTACTCCTCTGCACGCCGGACACCGCCGGTGAGGAAACCCCGGCCCAGCGGACAGAAGCCGACCAGGCCGATGCCCAGCTCGCGCAGCACCGGCAGGACCCCGTCCTCCAGGTTCCGCTCCCACACCGAGTACTCGCTCTGCACCACCGAGAGGGGGTGAACGGCGTGGGCGCGGCGGATGGTGCGCTCGCCCACCTCGCACAGGCCCAGGTGGCGGACCTTGCCCTGCTCCACCAGGCCGGCCATGGCACCGACCACGTCCTCGATCGGCACCTTCGGGTCCAGGCGGTGCTGGTAGAGGACGTCGATGTAGTCGGTGCCGAGACGCTTCAGGGACGCCTCGACCACCTCGACGATGTGCTCCGGCCGGCTGTCGGCCTCGGCGGTCGTGCCGTCCTTCAGTTTCATCGGGAAGCCGAACTTGGTGGCGATCACGGCCTGTTCACGACGCCCGGCGAGTGCCTGGCCGAGCAGCACCTCGTTGTCGTACGGCCCGTACGCCTCGGCGGTGTCGAACAGGGTGTACCCGAGATCCAGCGCACGGTGGATGGTCGCCACCGACTCCCGGTCGTCCGGGGTGCCGTACCACTGGCTCATCCCCATGCAGCCCAGGCCCAGTTCGGAGACCTTCAGCCCCCGGCGGCCCAGCTCGCGCTTCTTCAGCATGCCTTCTCCTCGCATCTGGCGATCCCCCGCCGGCAGGCGCTCCTGGCGGCTGGCGACGCAACTGAAGCACATTCATGTACTGGAGTTCAATAGCCGACTGTGGTCGAGTGATCGCGCTGCCGTACGGCGGGTGAACGTCGTGCGCCCGGCGGGTCACCGACATGTAAAACCGCGTGAGCTGCGGAAGTTGGAGATCCCAGGTCGCGGCGGGTGTGTGATGCCGCCGTAACGACGACTTCATCATCAAGACCCCGGCACAAGTTTGTTCTTCGGTATAGATTTGAACCACCGACTGGGGGAGGAGAGTTGCGATGACCACTGGGGAACCGATCGCGATCATCGGCATGGGGTGCAGGTTTCCGGGGGCGGCCGGGATCGAGGAGTTCTGGGCCCTCCTGGAGGGCAACACCGACGCGGTGATCCCGGTACCGGCGGACCGGTTCGACGTCGGCGCGTGGTACGCCCCCGAGCCCGGCACACCGGACCGGCTGATCTCCCGGCACGGCGGCTTCCTGGACGGGCTGCACGACTTCGACGCCGGTTTCTTCGGCATCTCGCCCCGCGAGGCCCGCACCATGGACCCGCAGCAACGGCTGCTGCTCCAGACCGTCTGGGAGGCGTTCGAGGACGCCGGGGTGCCGCCGTCCACGGTCCGGGGGAGCGCCGGCGGGGTGTTCGTCGGACAGGCCACCGCCGAGTACGCCGACGCCGCCGGCCGGTCCGCCACCGCCGACGTGCGGGCCATGGCGGGCGGCCGGCTGCGCGCCGTCACCTCCGGCCGGGTCTCCTACGCCTTCGACCTGCGCGGACCCAGCCTGGTGCTGGACACCGCCTGCTCGTCCTCCCTGGTCGCGGTGCACAGCGCGCGGCAGAGCCTGCTCACCGGTGAGTGCGACCTCGCCGTGGCCGCCGGGGTCAACGCCGTGCTGTCACCCACCGACGCGGTCGCCTACTCGCAGGGCCGGATGCTGTCGCCGGACGGCCGCTGCAAGTTCGGCGACAGCTCGGCCGACGGATTCGTGCGCAGCGAGGGCGTGGGCGTCGTCCTCCTCAAGCGGCTCTCCGACGCCCTCGCGGACGGCGACCCGGTCCGCGCCCTCCTGCTCGGCAGCGCGGTCACCAACGACGGTGACGGCAGCGGCCTGCTGCTCCAGCCCGCCGTCTCCGGCCAGGCCGCCATGCTCCGCACGGCCTGGCGCAGCGCCGGCGTGGACCACGTCGACTACGTCGAGGCCCACGGCACCGGCACCACCGTCGGAGACGGGGTCGAACTACGGGCGCTGACCGAGGTGTTGAACGGCCTGGGTCACTCCGGCGCGCCGGTTCCGGTGGGGTCCGTGAAGACCAACATCGGCCATGCCGAGGCCGCCGCCGGGATCGCCGGGCTCATCAAGGCCGTGCTCGTCGCCGAGCACCGCACGATCCCCGCCTCGCTCCACCTCACCGCGCCGCAGGACCGGCTCACCGGCGCCCCCGTGGCCGTGACCGACCGCAACACCGAGCTCCGGCCCAAGGGGGAGCGGGCCGTACTCGGCGTCAGCTCCTTCGGCATCTCGGGCACCAACGCCCATGTGGTGATCGGCGAGTTCGTGCCCGAACCGCCCCCCGCCGCACCGGCCGCCGAAGCCGGCCCGCACCTGCTCGTGCTCAGCGCCCGCACCCCGGAGGCCCTGCGCCGGCTGGCCCTGCGCCACGCGGCCCACCTCGGCCCCGAGGGCCCCGGCCGCCGGTACGCCCTCGGCGACATCTGCCGCTCCGCCGCCACCGGCCGCGACCACCACCCCTTCCGCCTCTGGGCTGTCGGCGACACCCACGACGCCCTGGCCGACGTACTGCGCGCCCTGGCCGAGGGCCGCCCGACCCCGGACGGCGGACTGCACGAGGCCGGGTTCGACGGCCCCCGGCAGGTCGCGTTCGTCTTCCCCGGCCAGGGCTCGCAGTGGCCCGGCATGGGCCGCGAACTCCTGCGTACCTCCGAGGCGTTCCGCACCGTCCTCGCCGAGTGCGACGAAGCGGTACGTGCCGAGACGGGCTGGTCCGTGCTCGACCTGCTCCTGGACGACAACGCCCGGCTCACCGACGCGGTCGAACTGGTGCAGCCCGTCCTGTGGGCCATGGAGGTCGCCCTCGCCGCCCACTGGCGCGCCCTCGGCGTCGACCCCGACGTCCTTGTGGGCCACAGCATGGGCGAGGTGGCCGCCGCCTGCGTCGCGGGCGCGCTGTCCGTACGGGACGCCGCGCGCGTCATCTGCCGCCGCAGCGACCTGATGCAACGCCTCGCCGGACGCGGCGCGATGCTCGCCACCGAACTCTCCCCGGACCGGGCCCGCGAGCTCGTGACGGCGTACGGCGACAAGGTGTGCGTCGCCGTGGAGAACTCCCCGAGCGCCACCGTCCTCGCCGGGGACCCCGACGTACTCGCCGGCATCGCACGGGAGCTGGAGCGGCGCGAGGTGCTGTGCCGCACGGTCAAGGTCAACGTCGCCTCCCACTCCCCGTTGATGGACGATATCCGCGAGGACCTGCTGACCCGGCTCGCCGAGGTCACGCCCGCCGCGCCCGGCACGCCGATGTTCTCCACCGTCCGCAGTGCCCCCGTCGACGGCGCCGTCCTGGACGCCGGCTACTGGGCGGACAACCTGCGGCAGCCGGTGCGCTTCGCGGACTCCGTACGGCAGGTCGTCCGGGAGCGCGGGCCGGTCTTCGTGGAGGTCAGCCCGCATCCGCTGCTCGGCCGGGCGATCGAGGACGTCCAGTCGGACGCCGGGGCCGCGCCCACCGTCGTGACCACGCTGGTCCGGCAGCAGGGCGAGGCGACGGCCACCGCCCGCGCCCTCGGCCGGGCCTACGCCCTGGGCGCCCCGGTCGACTGGCACCGCCGGTACGGCGACGAGGGCCCGCGCGTCCCGCTGCCCTCCTACGCCTGGGACACCGAGGAGTACCGCGCCGCGCCCGGGCCCGCCGCACCGTCCGGCCTCGGGGAGCGCCGGGTGCGGCTGTCCCGGCTCGGCGTCGCGGCACTGGGTACGGGCGTGAACGCGCGCGGCGCCTCCCTCGTACCGCCCGTGCTGTACCTCCAGGCGGTCGCCGAGACCCTGCGCGACCTCGTCGGCGCGGGCCCGGTGGAGCTGCGGGACGTGCGGATCGGCGCCGCCCTGCCGTCTCTCGCGGAGGCGGCGGCCACGACGCTGGTGATCGGGCTGGACCAAGGGGCCGACGGCGCCTACGGATTCCGGGTGGCCGCGCTCACCGACGGCTCCGCGGAGCCGGTGTCCTGCGTGACCGGCAGCGTCCTCGCCCGGCCGGGGGTGGACGCGTCGGCGGCCGTCACCCTGGACACCGCGCTCACCCGCTGCACCGAGTACGTGCCCGGCGCCGAGTTCTACCGCCGGGCCGAGGCCCGCGGCTACTCCGTCGCCCCGCCGCTGCGCGCCGTACGGCAGATGTGGCGGCGCGAGGGCGAGGCGGTGGCCCGGCTCCAGATGCCCCCGGCGGACGCCGGAGCCGTGGGCGCCCTGGAGGCCGCGCTCCTGACCATGCTGGCCTCCTGGCCGCACGGCGGCGGCGCCGCCCAGGACACCTATCTGCCGTTCTCCTTCGACCGGGTCCTGCTGGCCGACGAGCCCACCGGCGAGTTCTGGAGCACGGCCCGGTTCGCGCCGGACGCCGACGGGGAGGGCGGGCGGTGCGACGTCGTCCTCACGGGGGCGGACGGCCGGGTGCTGGCCGACTTCGAGGGGGTCGCCCTGCTTCGGTCGGGGGGTGCGCCGGTGAGCGTGGCGGAGGTCCCTCGTACCGCGCCCGTACGCCTGGAGACGCCCCCCGTGGCGGACCGGCTCATCATTCACACCGCCACGGTCCTCGGCACCACCGTCGACCGGGTCGACCCCCGGCGCCCCCTGCGTGACCTGGGGCTGGACTCGCTGATGGCGGTCCAGCTCCGGCGCATCCTGAAGCAGGACTTCGGCGTCGAGGTACCCACCAGCCGGCTCCTGGGCGACGAGAGCGCGGCGGCGATCGCGGCCGGGCTGGCCGGGGCAGGAGTCTGACCGCACCGCCCGCCCACGTGCGGCCGCCTCCCGACGGGGACCGGCCGCACGACGCCGTTCTGGAACCCTGATGTATCGATGCACTACGGTATAGAGAACGTCGTCGCCGTGGACGCGGGCCTGGTGAGGCGGTGGCAGTCATGCCGCCGGATTGCGGGAGGTGTCACGGAGACGCCTCGAACGGGGCCGAGAGTTAGAGAGAGCCGATGACGACCGAGGAAACAGAGCTGGTCCGCCCTCCCGGACGCCGGGAACGCAGCAGGCAGCGCATTCACGACCGCCTGTACACCTCCGCCCTGGAACTGTTCGCCGAGCAGGGGTACGAACGCACCACCATCGACCAGATCACCGAGCGCGCGGACGTGGCGAGGGGCACCTTCTTCAACCACTTCCAGCGCAAGGAGGACCTCGTCACCACCTGGGCCCAGCAGCGCCAGGACAAGCTGCGCACCTACATGGACAAGTCCCTCGCCCATCAGGACGACGACACCACCGTCCAGTTGGAGCGCTGCATGTCCGCGCTGGCCGACTTCAACGAGGCCGAGCGCAACCTCACCCAGGTCATGCTGGCCGCCTGGGTCAGGTCGGGCCAGCCGCTCCAGGAGGAGCCCGAGTACGCCGGGCACGTCTTCGTGCGGGCCATCCTCGCGGGGCAGGCGCGGGGCGAGGTCGCCCCCGACATCGATCCCGTGCTGGCCGGCAACATGCTGCGGGACGCCTACCTCGGGATGCTCTACCGGTGGAGCCAGTCCACCGGCGACAGCATCCCGCTCCACGTCGAACTGCGCGCCCTGCTGCGGATCTCGCTCACCGGCGTCCTCTCCTACCCGCGGCACGGTGCCGCCCGCCCCACCCCTGCCGAGACCGCGGCCGTCAACTGACCTCCCTACGCGCCCGGTTCCCTCCCCCGGCGCACCGACGCCCCGTCGCCCGCCGTGCGGGGTGCCGGGATCGCCGGGGACGGGCGGGCGTCGGCGCGGGCCCGGCGGTCGTCGGACTTCGCGCACAACTCCCGTACCGCCGCCGCGAACCGGTCGGGGGAGGGCGGTTCGACTGGGCCGAGCAGGTGCTCCTTCAGCTTGGCGCGGTCGGCCGCGTGGCGGTCCTGGCGCGGATCGCGCACCGCGTCCAGCAGGTACCGCACGGTGGCCGCGTCCGACGTCAGCACGGTGCCGGCCGAGACGGTGGGGAAGGCGGCCCGGAACTCGTCCTCGGACAGTCCCGAGGTGTTGGCCACCGCGTACGGCTTCTCGCTGCTCAGCCAGTCCGAGACGACACTGGACACATCGCTGATCAGCAGGTCGGCCGCGTTGAAGCAGGCGTAGAGCGCCGGGCGGGGGCCGGTCACGATCCGGTGCTCCCACTCGGGGAACGACGCCCAGTAGGCCCGCTCCCAGGCGGCCGTGGCCCGCGCGAGCCGCTCCTCACGGTCGCCGTCCGGGGTGCCCTGGAGCATCATCCGCTCCAGTTCGTCCGCCGCACCTCGGAAGGCGGTCGAGGTGATCTGGTCCAACTCTGCCGTACGGCGCAGTAGTTCGACCTGTGCTTCGGGACCGGGCCGGGGGCCGGTGCGTTTCGTGTTGGCCTCGTGGATCAGGGCCCGGACGCGTTCGTCGGCCGCGCTCGCGCGGGGGTCCACCGAGCCGGTCATCGGGTGCGGTTTGTAAAGGACGCGCACACGCGGGTCGTTGAGCAACTGCGCGACGATGTGCTCGCCGGCGAGGACGACCGAGGTGTTGCCCGGATTGCCGTCCCAGCCCTCCCAGGTCGGGGCGTACAGCACGGTGGTGTACGCGCCGGTGGGAGGGCCCGAGTACGGGCGGATGGAAGCGAGTTGAGGGCGGCCGACCTCCACCACGTCCTTGTCCTCCACACCGACGTCCGCGAGCGCGTACCGCTCCCGCGCGGCCGGTCCCGCCACCCACACCTCGTCGTACGCCTTGGCGTAGGGGTTGCAGGAGGACAGCTTGTCGCTCTCGCCGTGGTTGATGAACGCGTGCTTGATGGCCGGAATGCGCAACACCTGGGACGTCTTGCCGGAGTTGGCCGGGTGCAGCATCGCCTTCAGCGTCGAGTTCTCCAGCGCGAACAGCGTGGCGACCCTGGGGAGGCAGAGCACGGGCACGTCCGTGGCGTCGATCCTCTGCACCATGAACCGCTCGCGCAGCACGATCAGCGGCCGCTCCAGTCCGGCGAGGGTGGAGAGCCACATGTTGGCCTGGTAGGCGGAGGAGGCGCCACCGGAGAAGTACATCGCCACGGTGGGGCGGTACTCGGCCAGCCAGTCCCCCAGCCACTCCATGACCCGCCCGTCGCTCGCGGCCCGCTTCTCCGGCAGCAGCCAGGTGGCCAGGCGGGCGACGCCCATGCCGATCAGGGTGAGCGAGGCGGCGAGCCCGATCGCGCCCCAACGGCCGTGCCCGGTGCAGACCGTGACCAGAAGCCCGGTGGTGGCCGGGACGGAGAACGCCAGCAGGCGGTGCCCGGGCCGGCGGGCCAGGATGCGGGGCGGGGCGGCGGTCGGGTTCAGCGCCGAGACATCGATGTTGCGGGTGACGACCGGCAGGGTCCGGACGCGGCGCACCAGCAGGGCGACGGCCTGGCAGACGAAGTGCAGGACGTAGAACGCGCTCAGCGCGCCGAGCAGCGGGGGCATCTCCCGCTCCGGGTCGATCCCGTCGATCCGCAGCAGCGCCACCATGATCAGCATGTCACGCAGCAACTGCCGTACGGTCACGTCCAGCCGGACGCGGCTCAGCGGGGACAGCAGGGCCGGGCGCCGGTACAGCAGGCAGGCGTCGAGCGCGAGACCGGCCGCACCGGAGGCGACGAGGAGCGGGGCGTTCGGCAGCAGCGCGCCGGCCAACTGCGTGGCGAACAGCAGGAGCAGCGTGCATATCGCGCACAGCACGGGTAGGTGGGTCCAGATTCTCGGGAGGAGTCCGGCAAGGGGCACGGTGGGAGCTCCTGCTGCTCGTACGACGGGACACGCGGCACCGGAACAGCCCGGCCACCCGTGCCCGCCCCGGCCCCACGCACAGCCAACGACCGGCCCCGGCCCCCGGTCACGTACCGCCG
>NZ_MUNH01000492.1:0-6140 GCF_002154615.1 Streptomyces recifensis | reverse complement strand
GGCCTGGCGGGCCTGGCCGAGCGGCTCGACGCGGTCGACGGGGTCCTGGTGATCGACTCCCCGCCCGGCGGCCCCACCGTCATCACCGCGGAACTGCCCTGGCGCGCCTGACGAAGCTGGAATGCTGGGCCTCCTTGTCGACAGGCGTGTGGGGGCTCGGGGAATCGTGGAGAACAAGGTGCGTGTGGTCATCGCCGAGGACTCGGTGCTGCTCAGAGAGGGGCTGACCCGGCTGCTGACCGACCTCGGCCACGAGGTGGTGGCCGGGGTCGCGGACGCGGAGGCGCTGCTCGCGACCATCGCGGAGCTGGCCGGCCGGGACGAGCTGCCGGACGTGGTGGTGGCGGACGTCCGGATGCCGCCGACGCACACCGACGAGGGGGTGCGCGCCGCCGTGGAGCTGCGCGGCCGGCACCCGGACCTCGGGGTGCTGGTGCTGTCGCAGTACGTGGAGGAGCGCTACGCCACCGAACTGCTGGCCGGCTCCAGCAGGGGCGTCGGTTATCTGCTCAAGGACCGGGTCGCGGACGTGCGCGAGTTCGTCGCCGCCGTGGAGCGGGTCGCCCAGGGCGGTACGGCGCTGGACCCGGAGGTGGTGGCGCAGTTGCTGGGCCGCAGCCGCAAGCAGGACGTGCTGGCCGCGCTCACCCCGCGCGAGCGGGAGGTACTGGGGCTGATGGCGGAGGGGCGGACCAACTCGGCCGTGGCCCGGCAGCTCGTGGTGAGCGACGGCGCCGTGGAGAAGCACGTCAGCAACATCTTCATGAAGCTGGGCCTCACCCCGAGCGACGGAGACCACCGGCGTGTTCTGGCCGTGCTGACCTACCTGAACTCCTGACGGCACCCAGACTGGGCGGCGTGGCGAGTCCACATAACGGGAGATACCCAAGCGATCCTCGGAAGCCGACCCTGAGCGACGTAGGGTTGACCCTGGGATTGGTCCGGGGGAAGACCGCCCCCGGACGGCCGCCTCGAAGGAGGTCCAGTTCAGTGACCAGTCAGGTCAGCAGCCCGGCGGAGCAGGCCGACGAGAACGCCGTCGGCAAGCAGCGCAGACCGGGCGGAGCGAAGGACGTACGGCGCCTGAACCGGGTGATCATCCGGTTCGCGGGGGACTCCGGTGACGGTATGCAGCTCACCGGGGACCGGTTCACCTCGGAGACCGCGTCCTTCGGCAACGACCTCTCCACCCTTCCCAACTTCCCCGCCGAGATCCGCGCGCCCGCCGGCACCCTGCCCGGCGTCTCCTCGTTCCAGCTCCACTTCGCCGACCACGACATCCTCACTCCGGGCGACGCGCCGAACGTGCTGGTCGCCATGAACCCCGCCGCCCTGAAGGCCAACGTGGGCGATCTGCCGCGGGGCGCGGAGATCATCGTCAACACGGACGAGTTCACCAAGCGGGCGCTGGCGAAGGTGGGGTACGCCGACTCCCCGCTGGACGACGGCTCGCTCGACGGTTATCACCTGCACCCGGTGCCGCTGACCACGCTGACGGTGGAGGCGCTGAAGGAGTTCGACCTCTCCCGCAAGGAGGCCGAGCGCAGCAAGAACATGTTCGCGCTGGGGCTGCTGAGCTGGATGTACCACCGGCCCACCGAGGCCACCGAGAAGTTCCTGACCACCAAGTTCGCCAAGAAGCCGGACATCGCGGCGGCCAACGTGGCCGCCTTCCGGGCGGGCTGGAACTTCGGCGAGACGACCGAGGACTTCGCCGTCTCCTACGAGGTGGCGCCGGCCACGCGGGCCTTCCCGCCCGGCGACTACCGCAACATCTCCGGCAACCTGGCCCTGGCGTACGGGCTGATCGCCGCATCCCGGCAGGCCGATCTCCCGCTGTTCCTGGGCTCGTACCCGATCACCCCGGCCTCCGACATCCTGCACGAGCTGTCGAAGCACAAGAACTTCGGTGTGCGGACCTTCCAGGCCGAGGACGAGATCGCGGGGATCGGCGCGGCGCTGGGCGCGGCGTTCGGCGGGTCGCTCGCGGTGACGACCACCTCCGGGCCGGGGGTGGCGCTCAAGAGCGAGACGATCGGGCTCGCGGTCTCGCTGGAGCTGCCGCTGCTGGTGATCGACATCCAGCGCGGCGGCCCGTCGACGGGTCTGCCGACCAAGACCGAGCAGGCCGACCTGCTCCAGGCGATGTACGGGCGCAACGGCGAGGCGCCGGTCCCGGTGGTGGCCCCGCGCACTCCGGCCGACTGCTTCGACGCGGCGCTGGAGGCGGCCCGGATCGCGGTGACCTACCGGACCCCGGTGTTCCTGCTCTCCGACGGCTACCTGGCCAACGGCTCCGAGCCGTGGCGCATCCCGGACCTCGACGAACTCCCGGACCTACAGGTGCAGTTCGCGCAGGGCCCGAACCACACGCTGGAGGACGGTACCGAGGCCTTCTGGCCGTACAAGCGGGACCCGCGCACGCTGGCCCGCCCCTGGGCGGTGCCGGGCACGCCGGGGCTCGAGCACCGCATCGGCGGTATCGAGAAGCAGGACGGTACGGGCAACATCTCCTACGACCCGGCCAACCACGACCTGATGGTCCGCACCCGACAGGCCAAGATCGACGGCATCGACGTCCCGGACATCGAGGTCGACGACCCGGACGGCGCCCCGACGCTGGTGCTCGGCTGGGGTTCGACGTACGGCCCGATCACGGCGGCGGTACGGCGGCTGCGCGCGGCCGGCGAGTCCATCGCGCAGGCGCACCTTCGCCACCTCAACCCCTTCCCGGCGAACCTCGGCGAGGTGCTCAAGGGTTACGACAAGGTGGTGGTCCCGGAGATGAACCTGGGGCAGCTCGCCACCCTGATCCGGGCGAAGTACCTGGTCGACGCCCGCTCGTTCAACCAGGTCAACGGCATGCCGTTCAAGGCGGAACAGCTCGCCACCGCGCTCAAGGAGGCCATCGATGACTGACTCCGCACGCGAGCTGCTCCAGCTTGTCCCCAAGGCCGAGGGCAAGCAGTCGATGAAGGACTTCAAGTCCGACCAGGAGGTCCGCTGGTGCCCCGGCTGCGGTGACTACGCGATCCTCGCGGCCGTGCAGGGGTTCATGCCGGAGCTGGGGCTGGCCCGGGAGAACATCGTCTTCGTCTCGGGCATCGGCTGCTCGTCCCGCTTCCCCTATTACATGAACACCTACGGGATGCACTCCATCCACGGCCGCGCCCCGGCCATCGCCACCGGGCTCGCGTCCTCGCGGCGGGACCTGTCGGTGTGGGTGGTCACCGGTGACGGGGACGCCCTGTCCATCGGCGGCAACCATCTGATCCACGCGCTGCGCCGCAATGTGAACCTGAAGATCCTGCTGTTCAACAACCGGATCTACGGCCTCACCAAGGGCCAGTACTCCCCGACCTCCGAACTCGGCAAGATCACCAAGTCGACGCCGATGGGATCGCTGGACGCACCGTTCAACCCGGTGTCGCTGGCGCTGGGCGCGGAGGCGTCGTTCGTCGCCCGGACCATCGACTCCGACCGCAAGCATCTGACCGAGGTGCTGCGGGCGGCCGCCGACCACCCCGGCACCGCGCTGATCGAGATCTACCAGAACTGCAACATCTTCAACGACGGTGCCTTCGACGCCCTCAAGGACAAGCAGCGGGCCGAGGAGGCGCTGATCCGGCTGGAGCACGGGCAGCCGGTGCGGTTCGGCGCGGACGGCTCGCGGGGTGTCGTACGGGACCGGGCCGGTGAGCTGACGGTGGTCACCGTGACCCCGGACAACGAGGCGGACCTGCTGGTCCACGACGCGCACGCGGCCTCCCCCACCACGGCGTTCGCGCTGTCCCGGCTGGCCGACCCGGACACCCTGCACCACACCCCGATCGGGGTGTTCCGGGCGGTGGACCGGCCGGTCTACGACAGCCTGATGTCCGAGCAGCTGGACACCGCGATCGAGCAGCGGGGCAAGGGCGACCTGGCCACGCTGCTGGCGGGCGGGGACACCTGGACGGTCGTCGGCTGAGGTCCGTGGGGCGTTGTGCTACGAGGTCCGGGAGCGTGTCTCCCGGACCTCGTCGTATGCGCGGCGGGCCTTCTCCACCTGCTCCAGGCGGTTCTCGGTCCACACGGCCAGCACCCTGACCTGCTCGGCGGCCTCGCGGCCCAGGTCGGTGAGGGAGTAGTCGACGCGGGGCGGAATGACCGGCTTGGCGTCCCGGTCGACCAGGCCGTCCCGCTCCAGGGTCTGAAGGGTCTGGGTGAGCATCTTCTCGCTGACCTCGCGCCCGCCCCAGCGGCCGACCGCCCGCCGCAGCTCCCCGAACCGGTAGGAGCGGTCCAGCAGCTCGATGAGGACGAGCGTGCCCCAGCGGCTCGTCACATGCTCCAGCACCAGCCGCTGCGGGCACAGGGCTTCACCGGCCTTGTTGCTTACCTTCATAGCAGTACCTTACTTGAAAGTGGGTACTGTCTTTTGGTTAGCGCCCTTCCTAGGGTTAGCGACATAACCCCGACGTTCCCCTAGGAGTAACGCCATGAGCATCGTCGTCACCGGAGCCACCGGACACCTCGGCCGCCACGTGATCGCCCAGTTGCTGGAGCGGGTCCCGGCCGAGGAGATCACCGCGGTCGTGCGGGACAAGGCCAAGGGCGCCGGGTTCGCCGAGCGCGGTGTACGGCTGGCCGTCGCCGACTACAACGCCCCCGAGTCCTTCGACGGCCTCTTCTCGGCGGGCGACAAGGTGCTGCTGATCTCGGGCAACGAGTTCGACAAGGGCCGGGTGGCCCAGCACCAGGTCGTCATCGACGCGGCGAAGGCGGCGGGGGTGGCGCTGCTCGCGTACACCAGCGCGCCGGGCACCCTGACCGCGACGCTGGCCGACGACCACCGGGCGACCGAGGAGGCGCTGCTCGCCTCGGGGCTGCCGTACTCGCTGCTGCGCAACGGCTGGTACCACGAGAACTACACGGAGAACCTGGCCCCGGTGCTGGCCCACGACGCGGTGGTCACGGCCGCGGGTGAGGGCCGTGTCTCCTCCGCCGCGCGTGCCGACTACGCCGCGGCGGCGGTCGCCGTGCTGACCGGCGAGGGCCACGAGAACACCACGTACGAGCTGGGCGGCGACGCGGCCTGGGGCTTCGCGGAGTACGCGGCCGAGCTGAGCGCGCGGACGGGGCGGACGATCAGCTACCAGTCCGTGTCCGGGGAGACCCTCAAGGGCATCCTGGCCGGCGCGGGGCTGCCGGACGCGCTCGCGGAGATGCTGGTCGGGGTGGACGCCTCGATCGCGCGGGACGAGCTGGTGGTGCCGGGCGGGGAGCTGTCGCGGCTGATCGGGCGGCCGACGACGCCGCTCGCGGTGGCGGTGGAGGAGGGGCTGAAGGCGGCGGCGGCCGGCTGAGGGGTCCCGCCGGGCGGGTGGCCCGCCCCACCTCCTTACCCGTCATGACCGTATGGCGATACGGGCATGACAGGCGGGGTGGGGCGGCGTTACCTTCGTTCTCGCGTGGCGGATTGCGAGAAGGAGGAGCCCGTGGCCGGGACGTCCAAGGGTGAACACCGAATAGGGCTGCTGAACGGCATCGCGGCGTACGGGATGTGGGGGCTGGTGCCCCTCTTCTGGCCGCTGCTGAAGCCGGCCGGGGCCATGGAGATCCTGGCCCACCGGATGGTGTGGTCCCTGGTCTTCGTCGCCGTGGCGCTGGTGTTCGTGCGGCGGTGGGCGTGGGCGGGCGAGCTGTTGCGCCAGCCGCGGCGGCTCGCGCTGATCGCGGTGGCCGCCGCTGTCATCACGGTGAACTGGGGCGTCTACATCTGGGCGGTGAACTCGGGTCACGTGGTGGAGGCGTCGCTCGGGTACTTCATCAATCCGCTGATGACGATCGGGCTGGGCGTGCTGCTGCTGAAGGAGCGGCTGCGGCCGGCGCAGTGGGCGGCGGTGGGCGTCGGCTTCGCGGCCGTCGTCGTCCTGACCGTGGGCTACGGACGGCCCCCGTGGATCTCGCTCTGCCTCGCGGTGAGCTTCGCGACGTACGGCCTGGTGAAGAAGAAGGTCGGCCTGGGCGGCGTGGAATCCCTGGCCGCCGAGACGGCCATCCAGTTCCTTCCCGCCCTCGCCTACCTGGTCTGGCTCAGCACCCGGGGCGACCTCACCTTCGCCACGGAGGGCCCCGCCCACGCCACCCTCCTCGCC
>NZ_MUNH01000491.1:0-15967 GCF_002154615.1 Streptomyces recifensis | reverse complement strand
CCAGCGGGCCTTCGTCCTCGCCCCCTGGCACGACGTGGACCCCGCCGCCGAGCTGCCCGGCCAGGGCGCGGTCGCCGGTCTGCTCTCCGCCGTCACCCGCGAGGGAGTCGCGCCCCGCGCGGATCTGGAACTCCGACTGCCCGAGTAGTCGTTAAGGTCGACAACGACCACGGGCCCGGCACGGTCCGGGGGGACCTGAAGGGACACCGTGAAACAGCTTCGCATCAGGGTGCTGGCAGGCGTGTTCGTCGTCGCCGGAGTCCTGTCCTGGGCCGGCGCGCGCCTCTGGAACTCGCTCGGCACCCTGCCCGGCGTACCGGTGGCCGCGCCCATCGTGCTCGCACTGATCGCCGTGGTCCTGTTCGCCACGGCGCTCTCCCTGCGCGCCCGCCTCAAGGCCCAGCGCGAGCGCCGCCCCGACGCCAAGGGCGTCGACCCGATGATGGCCGCCCGCGCGGTGGTCTTCGCCCACGCCAGCGCGCTGGTCGCCGCCCTGGTCAGCGGTGTCTACGGGGGCACCGGCGTCCTCCTGCTGGAGCTCCTCGACATCCCCGCCCGCCGCGACCAGGCCATCTACGCCGGCTTCTCCGTCCTCGCCGGTTTCGCGGTCATAGCGGCCGCCCTCCTCCTGGAACGCGTCTGCCGCCTCCCCGAGGACGACGACACCCCGCCCACCGGCACAGAACCGGCGGCCTGAGGGGCCGCCGGTCCGCCGGTTGGAGTGGGGTGGACAGGCGCGCGGGTCAGCGCGCCATGATGAGGCTCATCGCCTCGTTGCGCGTCGTCGCGTCCCGGAGCTGGCCGCGCACCGCCGAGGTGATGGTCTTCGCGCCCGGCTTGCGGATGCCGCGCATGGACATGCACATGTGCTCGCACTCGATCACGACGATCACGCCGCGCGGCTCGAGTATCTCCATCAGCGAGTCCGCGATCTGGGTGGTGAGCCGCTCCTGCACCTGCGGGCGGCGCGCGTACACGTCCACCAGTCGGGCGAGCTTCGACAGGCCCGTGATCTTCCCCGTGACCGCGGGGATGTAGCCCACGTGCGCCACGCCCCGGAAGGGGACCAGGTGATGCTCACAGGTGCTGTAGACCTCGATGTCCTTCACCAGGACCATCTCGTCGTGCCCGAGGTCGAACGTCGTGGTGAGCACGTCCTCCGGGCGCTGCCGCAGCCCGGAGAAGATCTCCCGGTACGCCCGTGCCACCCGTGCCGGGGTTTCGAGGAGGCCCTCGCGGTCGGGGTCCTCGCCGACGGCTATCAGGAGCTCGCGGACGGCGTTCTCGGCGCGTTTCTCGTCGAACTCGCCGATGGTGCCGTCTCCGGCCAGCGTCACGGGGTCGGTCATGTGGTGCCTCGTTCCTGTGCGTCCAGCGCGCGGGCATGGTGAAATGCCGCGCCCCCCAGGCTAGAACCCGGGGGGCGCGGCATACATTCCGGCCACTGGCCGGAGGGAGCGTCAGCTCTCGGTGCGGTCCTCGGGGGACGGCTCCGGGACCGGACCGTGCTCGGTCGTCGTGGACTTGACCGTGCTGATCGCGGGCGTCGAGCCGTTCGCACCGTTGGTCAGTGCCAGCTCCCGGGGGGAGAGCACCGGCGGGCGGGTGGACGGCGTACGCCGCGAGGAGCCGGTCCAGGCCGGACGCGGCGGGCGCTTGTGGATCGACGCGAAGATCTCGGCGATCTCCTCCTTGCCCAGGGTCTCCTTCTCCAGGAGCGCCAGGACCAGGTTGTCGAGCACGTCCCGGTTCTCGACCAGGATCTCCCACGCCTCGTTGTGCGCGGTCTCGATGAGCTTCTTGACCTCTTCGTCGACCAGCCCGGCGACCTCTTCCGAGTAGTCGCGCTGGTGCGACATCTCACGGCCGAGGAAGGGCTCGGAGTTGTCGCCGCCGAACTTGATGGCGCCGAGCCGCTCGGTCATGCCGTACTGGGTGACCATCGCGCGGGCCACGTTGGTGGCCTTCTCGATGTCGTTCGCCGCGCCGGTGGTCGGGTCGTGGAAGACCAGTTCCTCCGCCGCTCGTCCGCCCAGCATGTAGGCGAGCTGGTCGAGCATCTCGTTGCGCGAGGTCGAGTACTTGTCCTCGTCCGGGAGCACCATCGTGTAGCCCAGGGCACGGCCGCGGGACAGGATGGTGATCTTGTGGACGGGGTCGGAGTTCGGCGAGGCCGCCGCGACCAGGGCGTGTCCGCCCTCGTGGTACGCGGTGATCTTCTTCTCCTTGTCCGACATGATCCGGGTCCGCTTCTGCGGGCCCGCGACCACACGATCGATCGCCTCGTCCAGCGCCTTGTTGTCGATCAGCTTCTGGTCGCTGCGCGCGGTGAGCAGCGCGGCCTCGTTGAGCACGTTGGCCAGGTCGGCGCCGGTCATGCCGGGGGTCCGGCGGGCGACGGCGGCCAGGTCGACGTCGGGCGCGACCGGCTTGCCCTTCTGGTGGACCTTGAGGATCTCCAGGCGGCCCTGGAGGTCCGGCGGGTCGACCGCGATCTGCCGGTCGAAACGACCGGGACGCAGCAGGGCCGGGTCCAGGATGTCGGGCCGGTTCGTGGCGGCGATCAGGATGACGCCACCCTTCACGTCGAAGCCGTCCATCTCGACCAGGAGCTGGTTCAGGGTCTGCTCGCGCTCGTCGTGACCGCCGCCGAGCCCGGCACCACGGTGCCGGCCGACCGCGTCGATCTCGTCGACGAAGACGATCGCCGGGGCGTTCGCCTTGGCCTGCTCGAACAGGTCGCGCACCCGGGAGGCACCGACACCGACGAACATCTCGACGAAGTCGGAACCGGAGATCGAGTAGAAGGGCACCCCGGCCTCGCCCGCGACGGCACGCGCCAGCAGGGTCTTGCCGGTACCCGGGCGGCCGTACAGCAGCACGCCCTTGGGGATCTTGGCGCCGACTGCCTGGAACTTGGCCGGCTCCTGGAGGAACTCCTTGATCTCGTGGAGCTCCTCGACGGCCTCGTCACAGCCGGCGACGTCGGAGAAGGTGGTCTTCGGCGTGTCCTTGGTGATGAGCTTCGCCTTGGACTTGCCGAAGTTCATGACCCGCGAACCACCGCCCTGCATCTGGTTCATCAGGAACAGGAACACGACCACGATCAGGACGAAGGGCAGCAGGGTGAGCAGCACGCCGACGAACGGGCTCTGCTTCGAGGGAGAGACGGTGTATCCCTCGGTGATCTGCTTGTCCTGGTACTTGTTCTGCAGCGTCTGCGCCAGTGCCACGCCCTGGTCGCCGATGTAGCTCGCCTGGATCTTCGAGCTGTCCTTGACCTTGACGCCGTCCTTGAGCGTGACCTTGATGGTCTGCTCGTCACCGGTGGTCAGCTTGGCCGACTTGATCTTGTTGTCGTTGATCGCCGCAACGACCTGGCCGGTGTCCACCGTCTTGTAGCCGCCGGAATTGCCGACGACCTGCATCAACACGACCACGGCAAGGACGGCCAGCACGATCCACATGACCGGCCCACGGAAGTATCGCTTCACGTCCATCCACACGGAGCGGTGACGCCCCGTCCCTCCTGCCATAGTGAGTTTGATAAGACAGTTCTTCTGACGGTACCCCAGCCTCGTCGTCCGCAGCCGCACTCGGCGGCCCGGACGGACCACGGCCCGTCTTCCAATGCTCCAACGTCACGGAGCCCGCCGGGGTTCCCGATCTTCCCCGGCGGTGTGCGCCGCGCGGGTCAGCCGCCGTAGACGTGGGGCGCGAGCGTACCGACGAACGGGAGGTTCCGGTACTTCTCGGCGTAGTCCAGGCCGTAGCCGACCACGAACTCGTTCGGGATGTCGAAGCCGACCCACTCCACGTCGATGGAGACCTTGGCGGCGTCCGGCTTGCGCAGCAGCGTGCACACCTTCAGGGAGGCGGGCTCGCGCGAGCCGAGGTTGTTGATCAGCCAGGACAGGGTCAGCCCGGAGTCGATGATGTCCTCGACGATCAGGACGTGCCGTCCCTTGATGTCGGTGTCGAGGTCCTTGAGGATGCGGACGACACCGGAGGACTGGGTGCCCGCGCCGTAGGAGGACACGGCCATCCAGTCCATGGTGACGGGGGTGGACAGCGCACGCGCCAGGTCCGCCATGACCATGACGGCGCCCTTGAGGACACCGACGATCAGCAGGTCCTTGCCCGCGTACTCCGCGTCGATCTTCGCGGCCAGGTCGGCCAGCTTCGCGTCGATCTCTTCCTTGGTGATGAGTACCCGCTGGAGGTCGGCACCCATGTCTTTCGCGTCCACCCGCATCACTTTCGGTCGTCCCGCATTTACGGCCGCGCCGGCGGCCACCGGCAGGCCCGGCCCGTCGGAGTCGGGCTCCGGGGGTCGGGATTTCAGCCTTGCCGAATCACCAGTCTGCCACCCTGCCGCCGGGCGACGACCTTGCCCGGCAGATTGATGGCTCCCTGGCCGCGCCAGCCGGTGATCAGGCGGTCCATCTCCTCGATGTGCCGGGCGAAGAGCGAACCGGCCGGAGCGCCCGCCTCGATGGCGGCCCGGCGCAGCACCCGGCGGCGCACGGCGGGCGGCAGCGCGTAGAGCTTGGCGCACTCCAGCATGCCCTCCGCGTCCCGTACGGAGGACTCGGCCTGGCCGGCCCAGGCGTCCAGGGCGTCGGCGTCGTCGCGGGAGAGCTGGGCGGTGCGGGCGAGCGCCTCCACGACGCCCTTGCCGAGCGCCTTCTCCAGCGCGGGCAGGCCCTCGTGGCGCAGCCGGGAGCGGGTGTAGGCCGGGTCGGTGTTGTGCGGGTCGTCCCAGACGGGCAGCGACTGGACCAGGCACGCCTTGCGGGCGGTCTGCCGGTCGAGCTGGAGGAACGGGCGCCGGTAACGGCCGTCGGCCCCCGAGACCGCGGCCATGCCGGACAGGGAGCGGATGCCGGAGCCGCGGGCGAGGCCGAGCAGGACGGTCTCGGCCTGGTCGTCCCGGGTGTGGCCGAGCAGGACGGCTGCGGCGCCGTGGCGTTCGGCGGCCGCGTCCAGGGCGGCGTACCGGGCGTCCCTCGCGGCTGCCTCGGGGCCGCCGTCGCGGCCCACGGTGACGGCGACGGACTCGACGGGCGCGAGGCCGAGTTCGCCCAGTCTGAGGGCGACCTCCTCGGCGCGCAGGGCGGAGCCGGGCTGGAGGCCGTGGTCGACGGTGACGCCGCCGGCGCGCAGGCCGAGGCGGGGGGCCTCGAAGGCGAGGGCGGAGGCGAGCGCCATGGAGTCGGCGCCGCCGGAGCAGGCGACGAGGACGAGCGGCGCGGTGACGGGGACGGGGCCCCGGTGGCGCTGCGCGGTGCTCGGCCCGCCGGTTCGGTGGGCGACGGCGACGGCACCGTGGCCGCTGCCGCCGTGGGCGGTGCTGCCGTGGGCGGTGCTGCCGTGCTCGGCGGCCTGGCCGGTGGCGATGTCGTGGAGGACGCGGCGGACCGCCAGGCGTATCGCCGCGACCGCGGGATGGGGACCCATGTCCGGTTCCCTTCATGAAGTTTCGGGGGACGAGCCCGAAGTCCGGTCACTCAGAGTGCGTCGATGGTGACAGAAGCGGGCCCTTCCCCGAGCATTGCACGCCTACGCATGGCTGACGGTCCCTCGGACGGGTGATTGGAGGGGCGTTTCCCTGCCGTCCGTCCGGTCTCAGGGTTCAGTCGTGCGGTGCACGCGCGCGACCCAGCCGGCCGGGTCGGAGATCTCGGCCTTGGTGGGCAGCGTGTTGGGCGAGGTCCACACCCGGTTGAAGCCGTCCATGCCGACCTCGTCGACGACCGCGCGGACGAAGCGCTCGCCGTCGCGGTACTGGCGCAGCTTGGCGTCGAGCCCGAGGAGCTTGCGCAGCGCGAGGTCGAGGCGGGAGGCGCCCTTGGCCCGGCGCTGCTGGAACTTCTCGCGGATCTCGGCGACGCTCGGCACGACCTCGGGGCCGACGCCGTCCATGACGAAGTCGGCGTGCCCCTCCAGCAGGGACATGACGGCGGTGAGACGGCCGAGGATCTCCCGCTGGGCCGGGCTCTGGACCAGTTCCACCAGCGAGCGTCCGCCGTCCTCCTGCTCGCCCTCGGGGCGGCCCCCGGCGAGCGACTGGGCGGCGTCCCGGATGCGTTCGAGGAACGTCATCGGGTCGACTTCGGTCTCCGCGAGGAACGCCTGGATCTCGCCCTCCAGGTGGTCGCGGAGCCAGGGCACGGCGGTGAACTGGGTGCGGTGGGTCTCCTCGTGCAGGCACACCCAGAGCCGGAAGTCGTGGGGGTCCACCTCGAGTTCGCGCTCCACGTGCACGATGTTCGGCGCGACGAGCAGCAGCCGGCCGCCTCCGCCGGGCGCGGTGCCGGCGGGCAGGTCGGGGGCGGCGGGGGCGAAGGTCTCGTACTGGCCGAGGACACGGGAGGACAGGAACGACAGCAGCATGCCGAGTTCCACGCCGGTCACCTTGCCGCCGACGGCTCCGAGGACGGCGTTGCCCGCGCCGGGGCCGCGGCGCTCGTGCATCTTGTCGAGCAGCGGCCTCAGCAGCTCCCGGAACCCGGCGACGTTGGCCCGCACCCAGCCGGGCCGGTCGACGACCAGTACGGGGGTGTCGTGGACGTCCTCGGTCCCCATGCGGGTGAAGGCGCGGACGTGTTCCTCGGAGACCTTGGCGTGCCGGCGCAGCTCGGCCACCACCGCCCTGGCCTCGTCCCTGGTGATCTCCGGCCCCGGCCGCACGAGCCGCGTCGCGGTCGCCACCGCGAGGTTCCAGTCGACCATCCCCTGAGAAGCGGTGCCACCGAAGCTCGTCATGCGTCAACCGTACGTGAGCCCCCGCCGTCGGGGCAGTCCGCGAACCGGGCCGGGCCGGGGCTCCGGGTCCGGCCCGGCCGGCTGCGCGGACCCCCGCCCGGCCGGACCCCCGGGGAACGGCGGGGGGCTAGGGCCTCTCGTTTGGATCTTGCCGGGCTCGCGGGGTCTGGCCTGATCCAAACGAAAGACCCTAGCCGCAGCCGCAGCCGGCCAGAGTGGTCGCCGTGTGGTCCAGGGCGGACTGGGCGGACTGGGGGTCGGTGGTGCCCGAGGTGAGGAAGGCGAAGGTGAGGAGGCGGCCGTCCTTGGTGACAACCGTGCCGGCGAGGGAGTTGACGCCGGTCAGCGTGCCGGTCTTGGCGCGGATGAGGCCGGCCGCGCCGCCGTCGGCGTAGCGCTCGGCGAGGGTGCCGGTGAAGCCGCCGACGGGCAGGCCGGTGAGGACGGGGCGCAGGCCGGGCCGGGTGGGGTCGGCGGCGGTGGCGAGCAGCGAGGTCAGGAGGTCGGCGGTGAGCCGGTCGTCCCGGTCGAGCCCGCTGCCGTCGTGGAAGGAGGCGCCGCGCATCGGCAGTCCGAGCTTGGCCAGCCGGGCGGCGACGGCCTTGGCGCCGCCCGCGAAGCTGCCGGGCTGCCCGGAGGCGAGGGCGGTCTGCCGGGCCAGCGCCTCGGCGATGTCGTTGTCGCTGTTGGTCAGCATCCGCTCGACCACGTCGGACAGCGGGGGCGAGGAGACGGAGGCGAGGGTCGTCGCGCGGGAGGTGGCCTTGGAGGGGCCGGGCGGGGTCGCCTTGATGCCCGCCTCCTTCAGCAGCCCCGCGAAGGTGCGGGCGGCCTCGGCGGCCGGGTCGGCCACGCGGGTCACCGGTCCGCTGCTGGAGTTGTCCGTGCGGCCCTCGTCCGCGGTGAGGGCGGTGACCTCGGCGAGGTTGTCGTTGACGCCGATGGGGTGCCGCGAGGGACCGGTGTAGAGCGTCGTGTCGTAGGACAGCGTGACCTTCTCGACGCCCCGCTTCTTCAGCGCGGCGGCGGTGCCGGCGGCGAGGGTGCGCAGGCTCGCCCACCCGCCGCTCGCCTTGTGCGCGGTGAGGGTGGGGTCGCCGCCGCCGACCAGGACCAGTTCGCGGGTGTCGGGGTCGAGGGCGGTCCGGGTGGTCAGCCGGTGGTCGGGGCCGAGCGCGGAGAGCGCGGCCACCGCGGTGGCGATCTTGGTGGTGGAGGCGGGCGTGAACGCCTGGTCGGAGTGGGTCCCGTAGAGGCGGCTCCCGGTGGTCACGTCCACGACGGCCGCGGCCTGGCCCTCGCCGAGGGCGGGGTCGGCCAGCAGGGGGCCCAGGACGCCCGCGACGCCGCTCGGCGGCATCTTGCCGGACTTCGCGGGCTCCGCGGCGCCACCGAGCGCACGCAGCACGGGCGGAGCGCTCGGTGCGGACTCGGGGCCGCCTCCCTCGGGGCCGCCGCCGTCGTGATCTGCGCCACGTGCGAGCGTGAGGGCGACCGCGCGGTCCCGCTCGGCCGTACGCTGACCCGCGCCGTCGAAGGGGCCGGCCACGGCCACTGCGCCGGCGGCCAGTGCCAGTCCGGCGGTGGCCGCCGAGGCGGTGAAGTACCAGGTCCGAGAGGGCCTGGGACCGGACCGGCCGGGTCCGGGACGCAGGGTGGACGTCAACCGGGCGAGACGCGGTTTCACGACGGACGCGGTGTGCGCCAGACTCGGTGGTAGGGCGTCCGCGAGCCGCTTCACACGCGGTCCCACGGACCGCAAAGGTCCCAGCTCCGGCACGACCACCAGCCCCTTTCGCGATCACACTCCTGCGTGAGGGACACTTAATCACCAGAACTATGCGCTGATCATGGAGGAGCCACCGGTGGAGTTCGACGTCACGATCGAGATCCCGAAGGGTTCGCGGAACAAGTACGAGGTGGACCACGAGACCGGTCGGATCCGCCTGGACCGTCGCCTCTTCACCTCGACCGCCTACCCGACCGACTACGGATTCGTCGAGAACACGCTCGGCGAGGACGGCGACCCGCTGGACGCGCTCGTCATCCTGGACGAGCCCACGTTCCCGGGCTGCCTGATCCGCTGCCGCGCGATCGGCATGTTCCGCATGACCGACGAGGCCGGCGGCGACGACAAGCTGCTGTGCGTCCCGTCGACGGACCCGCGCGTGGAGCACCTGCGCGACATCCACCACGTGTCGGAGTTCGACCGCCTGGAGATCCAGCACTTCTTCGAGGTCTACAAGGACCTGGAGCCGGGCAAGTCGGTCGAGGGCGCCAACTGGGTGGGCCGCCAGGAGGCCGAGGCGGAGATCGAGCGCTCGTACAAGCGCCTGGAGGAGCAGGGCGGTCACTGACCTGCCGTTCCGCGTCGAGCGGGCCGCGCCGCCCCGGTGGGGGCGGTGCGGCCCGCTCGCGCGTTCACGCGCATACTGAGGCGTAATCGGAAGGTGTCGTTCAGGGAGCGGTGCGAGGTGTCGGAGGCGGAGGACCGCAAGCCCCGGTCGGACGAGGCGCGGGCCACGTTCGACCCGGAGATCACGTCCGAGTTCGCCATTCCTGAGGGACTCGCGGTCGCCAGGGGAAGCGGCGAGTCGGAGACGACGTCCGAGTTCGCCGTGCCCAAGGGGCTGGAGTCGGCGCAGGCGGAGACCGAACCGGAGGGCTCGGCGTTCAACACGCCGCGCACGTACAGCGCCAAGGACGCGCCGCCCGCGTTCACCCCCGCGACGGGCGTCCCGATGCTCACGCTGGTCACGGACGCGCCCTGGCAGGACCGGATGCGCACGATGCTGCGCATGCCGGTGGCCGAGCGGCCGGCGCTGGAGCCGGTGGCGCGCTCCGAGGACGAGGGCCCCGCGGTCCCGCGCGTGCTCGACCTGACCCTGCGTATCGGCGAGCTGCTGCTCGCGGGCGGTGAGGGCGCCGAGGACGTGGAGGCCGCGATGTTCGCGGTGTGCCGGTCCTACGGGCTGGACCGCTGCGAGCCGACGGTGACCTTCACGCTGCTGTCGATCACCTATCAGCCCTCCCTGGTGGAGGACCCGGTGACGGCGTCCCGGACGGTCCGCAGGCGCGGCACCGACTACACCCGGCTGGCGGCCGTCTTCCGGCTGGTGGACGACATCACGGACCCCGAGACGCACCTCTCCCTGGAGGAGGCGTACCGCCGGCTGGCGGAGATGCGGCGCAACCGGCACCCCTACCCCGGCTGGGCGCTGACCATGGCCAGCGGCGGGCTGGCGGGCGCGGCCTCGGTGCTGGTCGGCGGTGACGCGATCGTGTTCGTCGCGGCCGCGCTGGGCGCGATGCTCGGCGACCGGCTGGCCTGGCTGCTGGCCGGGCGCGGGCTGCCGGAGTTCTACCAGTTCACGGTGGCCGCGATGCCGCCCGCCGCGATCGGCGTGGCGTTCGCGCTGGCGGACGTGGACGTGAAGGCGTCCGCGGTGGTCACCGGTGGACTCTTCGCGCTGCTGCCCGGGCGGGCGCTGGTGGCGGGCGTGCAGGACGGGCTGACGGGCTTCTACATCACCGCGTCGGCGCGGCTGCTGGAGGTCATGTACTTCTTCGTCGCCATCGTGATCGGCGTGCTGACGGTGCTGTACTTCGGCGTGCAGGTGGGCGGCGAGCTGAACCCGGACGCGACGCTGAACATCCCGTCCCGGCCGGTGCTGCAGATCCTGGCGTCCATGGTGCTGTCGCTGACCTTCGCGGTGCTGCTCCAGCAGGAGCGCTCCACCGTGCTGTGGGTGACGCTCAACGGCGGTGTCGCCTGGTCGGTGTACGGCGCGCTGCACACGGCGAACTTCTCGCCGGTGGCGTCCACGGCGGTCGCGGCCGGTCTGGTGGGCCTCTTCGGGCAGCTGCTGGCCCGCTATCAGTTCGCCTCCGCGCTGCCGTACACCACGGCCGCGATCGGGCCGCTGCTGCCCGGTTCGGCCACGTACTTCGGTCTGCTGTCCATCGCGCAGAGCCATGTGGACAAGGGACTGGTGTCGCTGGCCAAGGCCGTGTCCCTGGCCATGGCCATCGCCATCGGGGTCAACCTGGGTGCGGAGATCTCCCGGCTCACCCTGCGGATCGGCTCCCCCGGCAAGCGCCGGGCGGCCAAGCGGACCAGGGGCTTCTAGGGGCCTCGCCCCTACTGGGGGCGGTGGCCGCCCTGGTCGTACCCGTAGGGGTAGGGCTGCTGCGGGTGCTGGGGCCGCACGGGGCGTCCGTAGCCGTCGTACTGCGGCTGCTGCTGGGGCTGCTGTCCGTAGTAGGAGTCCTGCGGCTGGCCGTAGCCACCCTGTCCCTGACCCCCCTGACCCCCCTGACCGGGGTACCCCTGACCGCTCTGGGGCTGGTGGCCGTAGCCCTGCTGCCAGTGCTGCGGAGCCGGCTGCTGCTCGTACGGGCGCCCGTAGGGGTCCGCGTAGGGCTGGTCGGGCTCGATGCGGCGGAGCTGGGTCGTGGAGTGGTCCATGACCGGGGCCTGCGGCTGCTGCTCGTACGCGGGCTGCTCGGGGGCCTGCTGCTCGGCGCGCTTGTTCTTGCCGCGGGCGCGCAGGAACTCGATGGCGATCGGGATCACCGAGATGAGGACGATGAGGATGAGCATCGCCTCGATGTTGTCCTTGACGATGCCGATGTTGCCGAGCCAGGAGCCGAGCAGCGTCACCCCGGCGCCCCACAGCACACCGCCGATGACGTTGAAGGTCAGGAACGAGCGGTACCGCATCCCGCTGACGCCCGCGATGATCGGCGTGAAGGTGCGCACGATGGGCACGAAGCGGGCCAGGACCAGGGACTTGGGGCCGTACTTCTCGAAGAACTCGTGCGCCTTGGTGACGTTCTCCTGCTTGAACAGGCGCGAGTCGGGCCGGTTGAACAGCGACGGGCCGACCTTCTTGCCGAACATGTAGCCCGCCTGGTCGCCCAGGATCGCTGCGGCGCAGATCAGCGCGATCGCCCCCCACAGCGGGAAGTCGAGCTCGCCGGAGGTAATCAGCAGACCGGCGGTGAACAGCAGCGAGTCACCCGGCAGGAAGAAGCCGATGAGCAGGCCGGACTCGGCGAAGACGATGAGCAGCAGACCCCAGATGCTGTAGGTGTTCAGCAGGTGGTTGGGATCGAGCCAGCTCGGGCCGAGGGCGAGTGTCATCACGGGTCCGGGCTCCTGAGGGGGGAAGAGGGCGGCTGCGGCGGCTGCGATGTCCAGGTGTGGCCGCCCAAAGCTATCAACGCTTCGTGACGGGCCCGGGTTCCACCGGCCCTCCCAGAATGCACTGTGCGGCGACGGGGGCAAAGCTGTGCGTCATGGGACTCGAAGACTACGGCGGCGGCCAGGAGCCCGAGCCGGACGTACTGGTGGTGACGGCGAACGACGTGCCCGGCCGGCGGGTGGAACGGGTGCTGGGCGAGGTCTTCGGCCTCACCGTGCGCTCGCGGCATCTGGGCAGCCAGATCGGCGCCGGGCTGAAGGCGATGATCGGCGGCGAGCTGAAGGGGCTGACCAAGACCCTGGTGCAGACCCGTAACCAGGCCATGGAGCGCCTGGTGGAGCAGGCACGAGCGCGGGGGGCCAACGCCGTGGTCGCCTTCCGCTTCGACGTCACCGAGGCCGCCGACCTGGGCACCGAGGTCTGCGCCTACGGCACGGCGGTGGTCCTGGCCCGCGAGTGAGCCAGGACCGGTTGGCCTACCCCTCGTGCCGGTCGGCGTTGGCGGCGATGGCCGCGTTCAGGTGGGCGGCGACACCGGGGCCGAGGGCGTCGTAGTACGCGGTGAAGCGGGCGTCGGCGACGTACGTCTCCCCCAGACAGCGGTGTGCCGGGTAGGCGCATGCGTAGAACCAGCGGCCGATGTGGCGCCGGTGCTCCTCGGCGAGGTCCATCGCCGCCGGGTCGGCGGGCGGGACGCCGTCGGCCACCAGGGCGGCGTAACGGGCGTTCCAGTCGTCGGACTCCTCGCGCATCCGCTGCCAGTCGGCCTTGGTGTAGCGGGCGGTGCGGCGGCGGGACTCCGCGTACGCCTCGGTGTCGCCCCAGCGGCGCTCGGTCTCCTCGGCGTACTGCGCGGGGTCGTGGTCCCCGAAAACCTCGAAGCGTTCCTCGGGAGTGAGGTCGATGCCCATCGTGCGTGCCTCCATGGCGTGTTCCACGGCCGCCGCCATCCTGCTCAGCCGCTCGATCCGGGCGGTCAGCAGCTCGTGCTGCCGGCGTAGATGGGCGCGAGGGTCCGCGCCGGGATCGTCGAGCAGGGCGGCGACCTCGTCGAGCGGGAAACCGAGCTCGCGGTAGAACAGGATCTGCTGGAGCCGGTCGAGGTCGGCGTCGGCGTAGCGCCGGTGTCCGGCGTGCGTGCGTCCGCTGGGCACAAGCAGCCCGATCTCGTCGTAGTGGTGCAGGGTGCGCACCGTGATCCCGGCGAACCCCGCGACCTGTCCCACGGAGAAGCTCAACGTTCCTCGCTCCTTGTCGTCGGCTCTTGCCGTCGGCGGCGCCCGGTGCGCCGCCCGGTACACGCTCGGTCCTCACGCCGGGTGAGGTGCAAGGGGGCATGCCGTTCGGGATGTTGTGTCGGTTGTGTCCACTTATGGTGAGCCCGTGGCCCAGGACACCGCGCGGCAGCCGCCCCCGACCGCTCCCACGGCCCCGGCGCGGGCGCTGCTGCCTCTGATCCTGCCGTCCGTGACGGTGGGGATCATGACCAGCCTCGTCTTCGTCGGGGTGAGCACCGCGGCCGAGAAGCTCCAGCACGTGCTGTGGGGGCCGCTGCCGGACGCCCTGGGTGTGGGCCGGTACTCGGCGCTGTGGATGTTCGTGGTGCTGTTCGCGACCGGTGTCGCGGTCGGCCTGGTGGTGTGGAAGGTCCCCGGTCACGCCGGGCCCGACCCGGCCACCCTCGGCCTGGACGCTCCGGTGCTGCCGCCGAGGGTGCTGCCGGGGCTGGTGCTCGCGGTGGGCCTGATGCTGGCGGGCGGGCCGAGCCTCGGCCCGGAGAACCCGATCATCGCGGTCAACGTCGGGCTCGCCATGTGGTTCGGGCAGAAGCTGGTGCCCCGGACGCCGGACTCGCTGTGGCCGGTGCTGGCGGAGGCGGGCACCATCGGGGCGCTGTTCGGCACGCCGGTCGCGGCCGCGCTGGTGATCTCCGAGGCGCTGGCCGGACGCCCGCTGCGGGGACGGCTCTGGGACAACCTGTTCGCGCCGCTGACCGCCGCCGCCTGCGGCGCCATCACCACCACGCTGGTCGCCCGCCCCACCTTCGACCTGGGCCTGCCGCCCTTCGGCCACCCCCGCTGGAACGACGTGGTGGCCGCCCTGGTGATCGCCTCGGCGGCCGCGCTGCTCGGCATGTGCGCGGTCTACGTCTTCCCCTACGTGCACGCCGTCTTCCGCCGGCTGCGGCACCCGATGCTGATGCTCCCGGCGGGCGCGCTCGTACTGGGCGCGCTGGCGGCCGCGGGCGGCCATCTGACGCTGTTCAAGGGGCTCACCGAGGTCGGGGAGCTGGCGCGGAACCCCGGCGGCTGGTCGGCGGGCCAGTTCGCGGTGATGGCGGTGGTGAAGCTGGCCGCGCTGGTGGTGGCGGCCTCCTGCGGGTTCCGGGGCGGGCGGATCTTCCCGGCCGTGTTCATCGGGGCCGCGCTGGGCCTGTGCGCGCACGCGCTGGTCCCGGCCGTGCAGCCCGCGGTCGCGGTGGCCACGGGCGTGCTGGGCATGCTGCTGGCGATCACCCGGCAGGGCTGGGTGAGCCTCTTCACGGCCGCCGCGCTGGTCGCCTCCCCCGCCGTGCTCGCCCTGCTGTGCATCGCCTCGCTGCCCGCCTGGCTGCTGGTGACCGGGCGCCCGCAGATGCAGTTGCACGCGGACGGGACCCCGATCCGCTGAACCTTCCCTGCTATCCCCCTGATGGAGGCATGACCCATGGCGCTGCACCGAGGTTCCAGAAGGCACGGGGAACGCCACATATCCGTCAACCCGTTCTTCGGGGACGCCGACCCCGTGAGCGGGATGACCGAGGCCCCGCCGACCCACCGGATGCCGAAGAAGCCGCTGTCCCCGGCGACGGCCTACCAGGTGGTGCACGACGAACTCATGCTGGACGGCAACGCCCGGCTGAACCTGGCCACCTTCGTCACCACCTGGATGGAGCCGCAGGCCGGGGTGCTGATGACGGAGTGCCTGGACAAGAACATGATCGACAAGGACGAGTACCCGCGCACCGCCGAGCTGGAGCGGCGCTGCGTGGCGATCCTCGCCGACCTCTGGAACGCCCCCGACCCCTCGGCCGTGGTCGGCTGCTCCACCACCGGCTCCAGCGAGGCGTGCATGCTGGCCGGCATGGCGTTCAAGCGGCGCTGGTCCAAGCGGAACGCCGACCGGTATCCGGGCGCCCGCCCGAACCTGGTGATGGGCGTCAACGTCCAGGTCTGCTGGGAGAAGTTCTGCGACTACTGGGAGGTCGAGCCCCGGCTCGTCCCCATGGAGGGCGACCGCTTCCACCTCGACCCCCGCGCGGCGGCCGAGCTGTGCGACGAGAACACCATCGGGGTCGTCGGCGTCCTCGGCTCCACCTTCGACGGCTCCTACGAGCCCATCGCCGGCCTCTGCGCCGAGCTGGACGCCCTCCAAAAGCGCACCGGCCTCGACATCCCCGTCCACGTGGACGGGGCCTCGGGCGCGATGGTCGCCCCCTTCCTGGACGAGGACCTCGTCTGGGACTTCCGCCTCCCGCGCGTGGCCTCGATCAACACCTCGGGCCACAAGTACGGGCTGGTCTATCCCGGCGTCGGCTGGGCGCTGTGGCGGGACGCCGAGGCGCTCCCCGAGGAGCTGGTGTTCCGGGTGAACTACCTCGGCGGCGACATGCCCACCTTCGCGCTCAACTTCTCCCGCCCCGGCGCCCAGGTCGCGGCCCAGTACTACACGTTCCTGCGCCTGGGCCGGGAGGGCTACCAGGCGGTGCAGCGCTCGACCCGGAACGTGGCGACCTACCTCGCGGACGGGATCGAGGCGCTCGGGGACTTCCGCCTGCTCACCCGCGGCGACCAGCTCCCGGTGTTCGCCTTCACCACCGCCGACCACGTCACCGCGTACGACGTGTTCGACGTCTCCCGGCGGCTGCGCGAGTACGGCTGGCTGGTGCCCGCGTACACCTTCCCGCCGGACCGGGAGGACCTCTCCGTCCTGCGGGTGGTGTGCCGCAACGG
>NZ_MUNH01000490.1:0-1648 GCF_002154615.1 Streptomyces recifensis | reverse complement strand
CGTCGGCGACGCGGTCCCAGGTGTAGTGCTCCAGTACTCGCCGTCGCCCCTCGGCGCCGTACCGGGCCAGCCGGGCGGGGTCGGCGAGGAGTCGGCGGACGACGGCGCCGATCGCGGCCTCGTCGCCGTCGCCGGGCGGAACCAGGACGCCGGTGCGGCCGTCGACGACGGTGTCGAGCTGGCCGCCGACCGCGGTGGCGACGAGCGGGGTCCCGCAGGCCATGGCCTCGACGGGGACGATGCCGAACGGCTCGTAGCGGGGCAGGGAGAGGACCAGGTCGGCGTCGGACATCAGGGCGGGCATGTCCTCGCGGCCGACCCCGCCGAGCAGGGTGACCCGGTCGGCGACGCCGTACTCCCCGGCGACGGCCAGCAGCCGTTCCGCCTCGGGCTCGGCGAAGAGCAGGGCCGGCTCCGGGCCGCCCGCGACGAGCAGTTCGGCGTCGGGGACGTGGGCCAGGGCGCGGATCGTACGGTCGAAGCCCTTGCGCGGGACCAGCCGGCCCACGGTGAGCAGACGGTGCTTCCCGGATGGTGCGGGCCGGGGCCGCGGAGCGAACTGCCCGGGGTCGACGCCGCACGGCACGACGTGCATGCGCTCGCGGGGCAGCCCCATGGCCTGGAGTTCCGCCACCTCGTCGGCGCAGGTGGCGATGATCGCGTCGCAGGCCCGGCCGACGGCCGTCTCCGTGGCGATCCGGTCGGCGGGGCTGGTGTCGGCGGCTCCCTGGTGCCGCCGCTTCACGGTGCCCAGGGCGTGGTAGGTCTGCACCACCGGCACGCCGAGGTCGCGGGCTCCGGCGAGGGCGGCGGTGCCGGACATCCAGAAGTGGGCGTGCACCACGTCGGGGCGCCGCTCGGCCCACTCCCGGCCCAGCCAGGCGCCGAACTCGGGCATGTAGGGCGGGAGTTCGTCCTTGGGCACGGGTGCGGCCGGCCCGGCGGGGACATGGACCACTTCGACGCCGTCGGTCGTGCGCACCCGGTCCGGCAGCCGGGGCGAGTCGCGGCGGGTGTACACGGTGACGTGGTGGCCCCGGCGGGCCAGCACTCCGGCGAGCTGGGCGACGTAGACGTTCTGGCCGCCCGCGTCCGGGCCGCCGAGCGCGGCCAGGGGGCTGGCGTGTTCGGAGACCATGGCGACACGGGCCGGGGAGTGGTGCTGAGTCATCGGGTGACCTCCTTGATCAGGCGTTCCCAGTCGTCCAGGAACCGCCGCTCTCCGTAGCGGGCCAGCGCGGCCGTCCGGGCCGCCTCCCCGGTCCGCCGCGCCTGGCCGGGGTCGGCGAGGAAAGCGCGCACGGCGGAGCCGAGCACCTCCAGGCGGTTGGAGACGACCCCGGCGCCCTCGGGCACCGCCTCGCGCACCTCGGTGGTGTCGAGCGCGACCACCGGCATGCCGAGGAACATGGCCTCCAGCAGGGACAGCCCCAGCGAGGTCCAGCGGATCGGGTGCACGTACAGCCGGCAGCGGGCCATCGCGGTGTGCAGGTCGTCCTGGGCGAGGTCGCGGCTGCGGCAGCGTTCGGGCGGCAGGCCGAGGTGCCCGGCGAGCCCCTCGGTGCGCATGCCGAAGACGTCCAGCGGCGCCCAGGAAGCGAAGCGGGGCAGCAGGTCCGTGCCGGTGGTACGGCCCCTGCGCAGGGGC
>NZ_MUNH01000489.1:0-9963 GCF_002154615.1 Streptomyces recifensis | reverse complement strand
TCGCGCCGGACACCCCGGCCTCCCTGCCCGCACGCTCGCCTTCGTGGAGAGCCCGGTGCAACTGCTGAACGTACTGGAGTGGGCCCACGCGGCCGGGGTGCCGGCGCGCGAGGGGGCCGGGGCGGAGCTGACGCTCGTCGTGCTGGCCCCCACCGACCCCATGACCCGGGGCCAGCTGCGCCGCATGGCCGACCTGGCCCGGGACGAGGGGTACGAGGTGCGCTGGGAGGAGGCGCGGGGCGGCGCGAGCGCCCCCTTCCAGACCGTCGGCGCGCTGACCGGGGCGCTCCGGCGGGCCGCCCGGATCGTCATGGGCGACCCCTTCTCCCGCTACGTACAGCTTCTGCTCACCATCACCCGGGCGCCCGAGCTGGTCGTGGTGGACGACGGCACCGCCACCATGGAGTTCGTCGCCCAGCTGGCCCGCGGGGAACGTCTGGTGCGCTGGCACCGCAAGGGCGGCCCGCCCGGCCCCCGTGACCTGCTCTTCGCCCCGGTCTCCGCCACCGCCCGGCGCCGGCTCACCCCGAGCGGCGGCCGGCGGGTGGAGGTCTTCTCCGCGATGCCGGTGACCGAGACCCCGGACGGCGTCACGGTCACCGCCAACGAGTTCGCCTGGACCTGCGCCCGCTTCGGCCCGCCCCGAGTGACGAAGAGCGCCGACCTGGTCGGCACCTCCCTGGTGGAGACCGGCGTCGTCGACGCCGACCGTTACCTCGCGGCCGTCCAGGCCCTGGCGAAGGCCCACGGCGCCACCCGGTACTTCGCCCACCGCCGCGAGAGCACCCCGAAGCTGCACCGGCTGGCCGTCGAGACCGGCCTGGAGATCGTCCGCCCCGACCTCCCCCTGGAGCTGATCGCCCGCCGGGGCCCGATCGGCAGCACCGTGCTGAGCTTCCCCTCCACGGTCGTCCACACCCTGCCCCTCGCCCTCAAGGGCACCGGTGTCCGCGTCGCCGTCTGCGACATAGACCCCGCCTGGCTCACCGCCCACGCCTCGCCTCGCGCCCAGGGCTTCCTGTCGGGGGTGACGGGCACGGCCCGCGACACGCACCGGCTCACCACGGTGGTGCCGGGGACCTGAGAGGTCAGTCCTTCCGCGCCAGTACGAACCCCCGCGCCCGCGCCTCCTCGCCCTGGGGCTCGCGGACCACGGACGCGACTGGGGTCAGGCCCGCCTCCGTGAGGCCGGCGGTGATCGCCGCGGGGGAGCGCAGGTAGTAGTGCAGGTCGATCTCGTACCCGAAGCGTTCCGTCAGGTGCAGGTGGTCGGCCTCGCCGGTCTGGAAGGCCAGCAGGACCGGCGCGCCGGGGCGCAGCGTGCGGTGGAACTCGGCGAAGGCGCGCGGAAGGGTGTCGTCCGGGACGTGGATCGTCGAGTACAGGGCCAGGATGCCGCCGAGGGTGGCGTCCGGGAGGTCCAGCGCGGTCATCGAGCCGACGTGGAAGCGCAGACGCGGATGGGCCTCACGGGCCAGTGCCACCATCGCGGGGGAGAGGTCCACCCCGAACACCGGCACCCCCAGGCTGTCCAGCAGGGCGGTGACGAACCCCGGCCCGCTGCCCAGGTCGGCCACCGGAGCCGGGGCGTTCTCCTTCACCAGCTCGGCGAAGGCGCTGATCAGGGAGCGGTCCAGGGGATGGGGGAGGCCCGAGGGGAAGCGTTCGGCGTACTCCTTGGCGAACGCGTCGTAGGACGAGCGGGTGGTGTGCAGGAAGTCCGCGGTGCTGTCGGTCACGCCGCCGCACCCTACCGGCGCCGCCGCGCCGCGCGGGTCCGGTCCATGGACAAACCGAGCGCCGGGGCGGCGGGCGTGGTATCCGTGGAGGGAGAAAGAAAGGTTTTACCCAACCCAGTCCGCCGCCATGCGTCCGCCGGTCAATTTTTCTTCCCTCCAACGGGCTGAACTTTTGTTGATCGAGGGTCAGTTGACCGTCCGGGCGTCCTACCCTTCAGAGGGTGAACCGATTGATGACCCGAGAGACCGTGGCCGACCTCCCCGGTGCTGTGCTCCCCGGCGCGCTCAGCGACTCACTGCACGCCGAGCTCGTAGCCTTCCGCCGCGACCTGCACATGCACCCCGAGCTGGGCAACCAGGAGTTCCGCACCACCGCCGCGATCAAGGAGCGGCTGGAGCGGGCCGGGCTCGCGCCCCGCGTCCTGGTCACCGGAACCGGGCTCATCTGCGACATCGGGCACACCGAGGGCGAGCGCTCCGGCGTACCGCTGCTGGCCCTGCGCGCGGACATCGACGCGCTGCCCATCCCGGACACCAAGGACTGCGCGTACCGGTCCACCGTGCCCGACCGTGCCCACGCCTGCGGCCACGACGTGCACACCACCGTCGTGCTCGGCGCCGGCCTGGTCCTCGCCGCGCTGCACGCGCAGGGCCTGCTGTGCCGCCCGGTGCGGCTGATCTTCCAGCCCGCCGAGGAGCAGCTCCCCGGCGGCGCCCTCACCGCCATCGCCGACGGCGCCCTCGAAGGCGTCGGCCGCATCCTCGCCCTGCACTGCGACCCCAGGGTGGAGTGCGGCCGGATCGGCCTGAGGCACGGCCCGATCACCAGCGCCTGCGACCGGCTCGACGTGGCCCTGGACGGCCCCGGCGGCCACACCGCCCGGCCGCACCTGACCACCGACCTGGTCACCGCCGCCGCCCGCGTCGCCACCGACGTGCCCGCGCTGATCGCCCGCCGGGTCGACACCCGCAGCGGACTCGCCCTGACCTGGGGCCGTATCGAGTCGGGCCACGCGGCCAACGTCATCCCGCAGCACGCCGAACTCTCCGGCACCGTCCGCTGCCTGGACCTGGACGCGTGGCGGGACGCGCCCGACATCGTGCACGCCGCCATCGACGAGGTCGCCGCCCTGCACGGCGCCAAGTCGGAGATCACCTACGTGCGCGGGGTGCCGCCGGTGGTCAACGACCGGGAGTCCGCCGAGCTGCTGCGCCGCGCGATGGTCGCCCGCTGCGGGCTGGACTCGGTGGAGAGCACCGAGCAGAGCCTCGGCGGCGAGGACTTCTCCTGGTACCTGGAGCACGTCCCCGGCGCCATGGCCCGCCTCGGCGTCCGCCGCCCCGGTGAGCGGACCGTACGCGATCTGCACCAGGGCGACTTCGACGCCGACGAGAACGCGATCACGGTCGGCGTCGAACTCTTCACCGCGGCCGCCCTGATGGAGTGCCCCGAGGTCTGAGAGGCGCCCGGCAGGACCCGCCACGGCCCCCGCGTGACACGCGGGGGCCGTTCGCGCAACGCATCCGCAGGCCATTCGTATCCGCCCCGAAACATGGCGGCCCGAGGCTCGGTAGATCGAGTTCAGGTGCCGTTTGCCTCGGTTCGATAACGGCTGCGCGAGAGGTGTTTTTCTGACATCTACGCGCGTTACGATGCCGCGAGCCGACGCCGACGGGGCGTCTCGGCCGGGGCGTCGTCAGACGCTCCCACCAAGCGCCATGGTGGCGCTCAGGTCAGGTGAAGGAGCCTTCCCGTGCGCCGGGTAGCCAAGCTTTCCGCTGCGTGTATAGCCACCGCAGCTCTCGCCCTTTCTGCCACGGCCTGTGGCAGCACCTCCTCCGAGAACGACAAGTCGTCCTCCTCCTCCGGTGACGGCAAGGGTGTCAAGATCGGTCTCGCCTTCGATGTCGGCGGCCGTGGTGACCACTCCTTCAACGACTCCGCCGCGCGCGGCACGGACAAGGCGTCCAAGGAGTTCGGCGGCTCGGTCAAGGAGCTGACCGCCAAGTCGAGCGACACCGAGGCCGACCGCGAGCAGCGCCTGTCCGACCTGGCCGACGCGGGCTACAACCCGATCGTCGCCGTCGGTTACGCCTACGCCACCTCCGTGGACAAGGTCGCCGCGAAGTACCCGAAGACCAGCTTCGGCATCGTCGACTCGGTCGTGAAGGCCAAGAACGCCGACAGCATCACCTTCACCGAGGAGCAGGGCTCGTACCTGGCCGGTGTCGCCGCGGCGCTGAAGACCAAGACCAAGCACGTCGGCTTCATCGGCGGCGTCGACGTCCCGCTGATCAAGAAGTTCCAGGCGGGCTACGCCCAGGGCGTCAAGGACACCAACCCGAAGATCAAGGTCGACGTCCAGTACCTGAGCCACGGCTCGGACACCTCCGGTTTCGCCAGCCCCGACAAGGGCAAGGAAGCCGCGCAGGGCATGCTGGACAACGGCGCCGACATCGTCTACTCGGCGGCCGGCTCCTCCGGCAACGGTGCCATCGAGGCCGTCAACGGCAAGAAGGGCGCCTGGGCGATCGGCGTCGACTCGGACCAGTACAACATCCCGGGTCTGGCCAAGTACAAGAGCTCGATCCTGACCTCGGTCGTCAAGAACGTCGACGTCGGCGTCTACGACTTCATCAAGTCCGTCCACGACGGCAAGCCGCTGACCGGCAACAACGTCTACTCGCTGGCCAAGAACGGCGTTTCGCTGGCCACGAGCGGCGGCTTCATCGACGACATCCAGCCCAAGCTGGACGCCGCGAAGAAGAAGATCGTCGACGGCTCCGTCAAGGTCAAGACCACCCCGTGATCTGACCGGTCCGCCCAGGACCATGGCTCGGCGTGGGGGCGCCTCTCGCCTCCCGCCGGGCCATAACAATGTGTCAACTCTACGCGTGTAGTACCGAGTTGCCGCGCTAGCGTCGCCGACGCCTGCCCTCCCTCCCCAACGCAGCCCCTTTCCCCGAGGAGAGTGCGCCATCAACGCGTCCAGCCCTCCCGCTGCCGTCGAACTGCGCGGCATCACCAAGCGTTTCCCCGGCGTCGTCGCCAACCGCGACATCGACATCACGGTCCGCACCGGCACGGTTCATGCCCTGTGCGGCGAGAACGGCGCCGGCAAGTCCACCCTGATGAAGATCCTCTACGGCATGCAGCAGCCGGACGAGGGCACCATCACCGTGGCCGGCGAACAGGTCGTCCTGCACAACCCCGGTGACGCCATCGCGCGCGGCATCGGCATGGTGCACCAGCACTTCATGCTCGCCGACAACCTCACCGTCCTGGAGAACGTCGTCCTCGGCGCCGAGAAGCTGTACGGCATCGGAGGCAAGGCGCGCGCCAAGATCAAGGAGATCTCCGACGCGTACGGCCTGAACGTCCGCCCCGACGTCCTCGTCGAGGCGCTGGGCGTCGCCGACCGCCAGCGCGTGGAGATCCTCAAGGTCCTCTACCGGGGCGCCAAGACCCTGATCCTCGACGAGCCCACCGCGGTCCTCGTGCCCCAGGAGGTCGACGCCCTCTTCGACAACCTGCGCGAGCTGAAGGCCGAGGGCCTCACCGTCATCTTCATCTCGCACAAGCTGGGCGAGGTGCTGTCGGTGGCCGACGAGATCACCGTCATCCGGCGCGGCACCACCGTCGGCACCGCCGAACCGAGCACCACGACGCCCAGGCAGCTCGCCGAGCTGATGGTCGGCAGCGAACTGCCCACGCCCGAGACCGAGGAGTCCACGGTCACGGACGTGCCCATGCTGGAGGTCTCCGGGCTGCACCTGGCCCAGAAGGACCTGGACGGCGTGGAGCGGATCATCCTCGGCGAGGTCTCCCTCACCATCCACAAGGGCGAAGTCCTCGGCATCGCGGGCGTGGAGGGCAACGGCCAGTCCGAGCTGGTCGAGGCGATCATGGGCATGCGCACCCTGGACGCCGGCGTCGTCGTGCTCGACGGCGAGGACGTCTCCGCCGCGCCCACCCGCCGCCGCCGCGAGGCCGGCATCGGCTACATCCCCGAGGACCGCCACCGCCACGGCCTGCTCCTGGAAGCGCCGCTGTGGGAGAACCGCATCCTCGGCCACGTCACCGAGCGCCCCAACTCCCGCCGGGGCCTGCTCGACCTGAAGGCCGCCCGCGCGGACACCGAGCGGATCGTCGCCGACTACGACGTGCGCACGCCCGGCATCGACGTGACCGCGGCCTCGCTGTCCGGTGGCAACCAGCAGAAGCTGATCGTCGGCCGCGAGATGAGCCACGACCCCAAGCTGCTCATCGCCGCCCACCCCACCCGCGGTGTGGACGTCGGCGCGCAGGCGGCCATCTGGGACTACATCCGCGAGGCCCGCCGCGCGGGTCTGGCGGTGCTGCTGATCTCCGCCGACCTGGACGAGCTGATCGGCCTCTCCGACACCCTGCGGGTGATGTTCCGCGGCCGCCTGGTCGCCGACGCCGACCCCGCGACGATCACCCCCGAGGAGCTGGGCTCCGCCATGACCGGTGCCGCCTCCGGCCACCTGGAGCACACAGAGGACGCCGACCGATGAACAAGCTGACCTCACGGATCGACAAGGAGCGGCTGTTCCTCGGCATAGCCGCGCCGCTGCTCGCGGTGGTCGCCGCGCTGCTGGTCACCACGCTGGTGATCCTCGCGACCGGCAAGAACCCGGGCGCCGCGTTCAGCGACATGGTGACCTACGGCTTCGCCAGCGACAGCCAGGTCTACATCCTGAACAAGGCGACGACGTACTACCTCGCGGGTGTCGCGGTGGCCATCGGCTTCCGGATGAACCTGTTCAACATCGGTGTCGACGGCCAGTACCGCCTCGCCGCGTTCGTGGCCGCCGCCGTCGGCGGCGTGCTCACCGTGCCGGGCTGGCTCGCCGTCCCGGTGATCATCCTGTGCGCCATGGGCACCGGCGCCCTGTGGGCGGCCATCGCGGGCGTCCTCAAGGTGACCCGGGGCGTCAGCGAGGTCATCGCGACGATCATGCTGAACTCGATCGCGACCGCGATCATCGGCTACCTCCTCCAGCCGGGCAAGCTCGGCCAGCTCGACGACGGCGGCACCCTGGTCTCCACCAAGCCGCTGCCCTCCTCGTCCTTCCTGCCGAACATCGACACCGGCCCGGCCGGCGTCCTCGACAGCCTTCTCGTGCTCGCCGTGGCCGTCGGTGTGGCGTACTGGTTCATCCTGGGCCGCACCCGCTTCGGCTACGACCTGCGCACGGTGGGCCAGTCCGAGTCGGCCGCTGCCGCGAGCGGTGTCAGCGTCAAGAAGATGATCGCCACCAGCATGATCATCTCCGGCGCGGTGGCCGGTCTCATCGGCATGCCGACGCTGCTGAACGAGGGCCACCAGTACGACAACAGCTTCCCGGCGGGCATCGGCTTCACCGGCATCGCCATCGCGCTGCTGGGCCGTAACAACCCGGTGGGCATCGCGCTCGGCGCCCTGCTGTGGGGCTTCCTGGAGCGCACCACCAACCACCTGGAGTTCCAGGGCTACGACAAGGAGATCCTCGGCGTGATCCAGGGCGTCATCGTCCTGTGCGTCGTGATCGCCTACGAGGTCGTCCGCCGCTACGGCCTCAAGCGCCAGCAGCAGCGGGTCGGTGCCGAACTCGCCGCCCAGGCCGCCAAGCCGACCGAGATGCAGGAGGTGGCGTGATGACCGCCACGATGACGGACGCGCCGCCGCCCGCGGCGCCCAAGGCCCCGGGCAGCGCCGACAAGCGCCCGGGCCGCTCCACCACCCGGCTCTTCCTGATCGTCGCCGGTGCCCTGCTGCTCATCGCCGTCGTGCGCCTGATCACCGGGGCCAACCAGCTCACCTCCGAGGGCCAGGTCAACGCCGCCCTCGGGCTCGCCGTGCCGATCGGCCTCGCCGGTCTGGCCGGTCTGTGGTCCGAGCGGGCCGGCGTGGTCAACATCGGCCTCGAGGGCATGATGATCCTCGGCACCTTCGGCGCGGGCTGGATCGGCTGGCAGTCCAGCCCCTGGCTCGGCCTGCTGTGCGGCATCGGCTTCGGTGTCCTCGGTGGACTGGTGCACGCGGTCGCCACGGTGACCTTCGGGGTCGACCACATCGTCTCCGGTGTGGCGATCAACCTGCTCGCGCTGGGCGCCACGCAGTACCTCGCCAAGCTCTTCTTCGCCGGCGGCAAGGCCGCCGAGGCGGGCGGCAACCCCAAGCAGTCCCCGCCGGTCGACTCCCTCACCGACATCACCGTGCCCGGCCTCTCCGGCGCGCTGCACTCGGTCGAGCAACACCACTGGTTCCTCATCTCCGACATCGCGGGCATTCTCGGCGGTATCGTCACCGACGTGTCCGTGGTGACGATCCTCGCCGTGCTGCTCTTCGTGGGCAGCTGGTGGGTGCTGTGGCGGACCTCGTTCGGCCTGCGCCTGCGCTCCTGCGGCGAGAACCCGGTCGCGGCGGAGTCGCTCGGCGTGAACGTGTACCAGTACAAGTACGCGGCCGTCGCCATCTCCGGCGGTCTCGCCGGCCTCGGCGGCGCCTTCCTCGCGCTGGTCACCTCGCACACGTACCTGGAGGGCCAGACCGGCGGCCGCGGTTACATCGGCCTCGCGGCGATGATCTTCGGCAACTGGCGGCCCGGTGGCCTGGCCATGGGCGCCGCCCTGTTCGGCTACTCCGACGCCCTCCAGCTCCGCAACGGCGGTGTCACCGTGCACGCCCTGCTGCTCCTGCTGGTCGTGCTGCTCGCCGCCCTCGCGGGCTGGAAGCTGTACCGCAAGGCGCTCTGGCAGGGCGTGATCAGCGCGGTCATGGCCGTACTGGTCCTGGCCTGGTACCTGTTCACCGACGAGGTCCCGAGCGACTTCGTCGGCGCCACCCCGTACGTCGTCACGCTGCTGGTGCTGTCGCTGTCCGCGCAGCGGCTGCGGATGCCGAAGGCGGACGGCATGCGGTACCGGAAGGGGCAGGGCAAGTGACCACCGCTTTCGACTGGGAGGCGCTGCGCGCCGAGGCCCGCGAGGCCATGGCCCACGCCTACGCCCCCTACTCGGGTTACCCGGTCGGCGTGGCCGCCCAGGTCGACGACGGGCGCACGGTCACCGGCTGCAACGTGGAGAACGCCTCCTACGGGATCGGCCTGTGCGCCGAGTGCGGGCTGGTCTCGCACCTCCAGCGCACCGGCGGCGGGCGGCTGACACACTTCACCTGTGTGGACGGCACCGGCGCCCTCCTCGTGCCGTGCGGCCGCTGCCGCCAGCTCCTGTACGAGTTCGGCGGGCCCTCGCTGCTGCTGGACACCCCCGAGGGCGTCCTCCCGCTCTCCGAGATGCTTCCGCAGGCCTTCGGCCCGGACCATCTCACCAAGTAAGTCCGTGCGGCCCCCCTGCCCGCTCTGCGCGCAGGGGGGCCGCACATCTGCACCTCCCGGAAGGAACTCCCTGGCCATGGACGCCATCTCCGTCATCCGCAGCAAGCGGGACCGCGCCGCACTGACCGACGAGCAGATCGACTGGGTCATCGACGCGTACACCCGCGGCGAGGTCGCCGACTACCAGATGGCCGCCCTCAACATGGCGATCCTGCTCAACGGGATGGACCGCCGGGAGATCGCCCGCTGGACCGCGGCGATGATCGCCTCCGGCGAGCGGATGGACTTCTCCTCGCTGTCCCGGCCGACCGCCGACAAGCACTCCACGGGCGGCGTCGGCGACAAGATCACGCTCCCGCTGGCCCCGCTGGTCGCCGCCTGCGGCGCGGCCGTGCCGCAGCTCTCCGGGCGCGGCCTCGGCCACACCGGCGGCACCCTGGACAAGCTGGAGTCCATCCCCGGCTGGCGCGCGCTGCTCTCCAACGAGGAGATGCTGTCGGTGCTGGACGGCGTAGGCGCGGTGATCTGCGCGGCGGGCGACGGCCTGGCTCCGGCGGACAAGAAGCTGTACGCCCTGCGCGACGTGACCGGCACGGTGGAGGCGATCCCGCTGATCGCGTCCTCGATCATGTCGAAGAAGATCGCCGAGGGCACCGGCTCCCTGGTCCTGGACGTGAAGGTGGGCTCCGGCGCCTTCATGAAGACCCTGGACGACGCCCGTGAGCTGGCCTCCACCATGGTGGGCCTCGGCACCGACCACGGCGTGAAGACGGTCGCCCTCCTCACCGACATGTCCACCCCGCTCGGCCTCACCGCGGGCAACGCGCTCGAGGTCCGCGAGTCCGTCGAGGTCCTGGCGGGCGGCGGCCCGGCGGACGTC
>NZ_MUNH01000488.1:0-10172 GCF_002154615.1 Streptomyces recifensis | reverse complement strand
CGGGCGAGGCGTCGACGCCTGCGGCCGGGATGCGGACCCGCACGGGCGCGGACGCGGACAGCGGGGCCGGTGGGGACGCGGATGCGAGCGACGGCGGCGGGGCGGAGGCAGTGATGTTCGCTGCCGGGCCGTGTGCGGCGGGTGCCGGGGTGCCGGCGTGCAGGGCGATGACCGTCATCCAGCCGCCGACGGCCAGTGCTGCCGTCGCCGTGGCCGCGATCCAGCGCAGGCGGCTGCGGGAGGGCGGGGTGTCCTGAACTGGGTCCGCGTTCATCGGGGTTCCTCGGGGCTTCCTGGGCTGCGGCTGCGCTGCGGGGGACGCGGAAGGCGGGCCGCCGGTGACGACCGGTGGCCCGCCAGGTGCGGTGGTGCCGGGGGGTCAGACGCCCACGCGGCGGCGGCGCACCACGTGACCGAGGCCGATCGCACCGCCTGCGGCCAGGGCCGCGCCGCCCGTCAGGAGCGCGGTGTTCTGCGAGCTGCCGGTGCCTTCGGCGCCCGCGGCGACGGCGCCGGTGGGCACGACCTTGGTCTGCGTGGCGGTGGGGGCCTGCGCGGTGACGGTGCCGGTGTGCTTCGCGGTACCGGTGGTGGTACGGGCGGTGACGGTGCCGGTGTGCTTCGCGGTACCCGTGCCGGTGCCCGTGTTCAGGCAGCCCTTGGGGAGCTTCGGGAAGGGCGTCGTGCGCCAGGGCGAGTCGCCGCCCTGGTTGTTGTCGAGGAAGAGCGGGGCGGTGCTGTACGCCTTCTCGATCTTCAGGCCGTTGACGGTGTCCTCCGGGTGGCTGCGGTCCACGGAGGACACCGCGTTGCCCTCGTCGTCCTTCAGCACAGCCTTGGGGCCGGTCGAGAGGTCATTGGTCAGGTCGACCGTCCAGCCGCCGAAGCGGGAGGGGATCGTCTGCAGCACGGTGCACTTGCCGGTGACGGTGACGGTGCCGGTACCAGTGCCCGTACCGGTGCCGGTGTCCGACCCGGACCCCGTACCGGAACCGCTGTCCGTGCCCGTGCCCGTGTTCAGGCAGTCCGTCGGCAGGGCCGGGAAGGGGGTCGTGCGCCACGGCGCCGGGTCACCCTGGGAACGGTCGAGGAAGAGCGGGGAGGTGGTGTCCGCGTCCTTGATCCTGAGGCCGTTGGCGAGGTCCTCGGTGTGGGCACGGACCACGGTGGACACCGTCTTGCCGTTGTCGTCCTTCAGCACGGCCTTGGGACCGGCCGAGAGGTCGTTGGTCAGGTCGACCGTCCAACCGCCGAAGGCGGCGGGGATGGTCTGCGTCGCGGTGCAGTGCGTGTCGGCGCCGGACGGGCCGTCGGCGGCAAAGGCGACGGCCGGCGTGAGCAGGGCGCCGGCGAGGGCGGCGGTGGCGACGGCGGCACGGAAGGTGAGGCGGTGGCGCGCGAGCACGGCAGACATGGTGATCCCCCCCAGGGATGACAAGAGTGGTGTGGCAAGAAGATCGCACCGCGCGGTTTTCCGTCCGGCCCCCCGGCTCGGCCCTCGCTGTGTGCGATGTGCCCAGTGTGGCCGAGCACATGACCAGGACCGATCCGGGAACAGTCACCGGCGTGCAACAGCGCGACGGCTCACCTCGCCGGCCGCCAGGTCCACCCGGAGCCGGGACGGGCGATCAGGAAGGTTCCGTCGTACGGGCGCGCGATCAGCTGGTGCACGGGGTCTCCTCCGGCAGTTCCGCCCAGGTGTGCTGCTCGGCATGGTCGACGAACAGACAGCAGCTCTCATCGCCGCGCGCCGGGCAGTCCAGGAGTACGACGAGTTCCGCCTCACTCGTCCCGTGCCAGCGGAGGCATAGTGCGGCCCCGTACATGCCGTCGTCACCGAAGAGACCGAAGTGGTCACCGTCGTGCGTGGACAGTTGGCACTGCACCGCCCTCTCGACGTGATCAACGGCAGCTTCCCTCGGGCTTCCCGCCCCAAGTCAAGGGGCACCCTGCGCCAGTGAACGCACCGCATCTCGACTCCGTCCGGAAAGATTTGCCGGAGCGCCAGGGCACCCCCAACCGGAACCGTTCCGCCATGTGGCGATGCGGCTTGCGCCTCCAGATCGGACCGGTGGACCGGTCCGGTCAAGGATGAACCCGGGCTTGATAAACGGGGAAGTATGTCCCAGCAGCTCAGAGCACTTGATGAAGCATCAAGTGCCGGCGACACGAGATGGCGAGCTTTCGATGAGGTTCTTCTACATCGCGTAGGTGTCTACCTGTTCGAAGAGCGAGGCCGGAGTAACACCCTCCTCGCAGACCAGAGGCCGCCCCTCCTCGTCGCGCGCCGTGTGCAGGAGAACCGCGACAGCGCTGCCCTCCAAGACCCCCAACCGCTCCGCCTCGACCTCGGTGGCGAGCCGCACGGTGATCACGTCCACTCCTTCTGCCGAGAAACGCCCGGTCTGCCGGCGGACGTAGCGAGTCGTGCCCTCGGCGATGGGCGCGGCACCGGAAAGCCGGGGTGCCGCCTCCACGATCTCGGGAGGGAACCATGCCTCCACACAGCTATGGGCCCTCCCACCGGGGAGTTGGAGGACCCGGACGCGCCGAAGAGCCAGTACGCCGGGCGGCAGACCCAACGCCTCTGCGACGCGCGCGGGCGGTCGACCCAGTCGGGCACCCCGACCCGCAGGAAAGGCATCCCGCCGAGGATGCGCGCCGACCCGGCCCGACGGGCGCCCTCGCGGCGGGTGTCTCCGTCACCACGAAACCGGTCCCCTGCCTGGCCACCACGACGCCGTCGTTGCGGAGCACATCCACAGCCTTGATGGCGGTGGCCCGCGACACGCACCACTGCTCTGCCAGGTCTCGGCCGGACGGGATGGTCTGATCGGGGGCGAACTCACCAGCGGCGATACGGGCCCGAAGCGACTCGGCGATCTCCTCGTACTTCAGAACAGCCATGGTTTCCTCTACTTCGCACACTGGACTGGTCCACCGGTACGCACGGTACTGCGGCCATGTCGACTCCCGAACTGGCCCCGCCCGTAATGCGGTTCTACTTCTCCGCCGGTTTCTTCCCCCTGCGCCGGCTCGCGTGCTCGACGTGGGCGGGGGGGGGACCGGAATCCACGCCGCATGACGTACACCCATCTCCACACGGAGCCAATCCCCGATTCCGTCTCCAACATTCTTGAGACGGCCGTACACGACGGCGTGCGCGGATTTACCTTGCCCTATTTCCACAGGGCTGAGGAACTCGCCTCGGAGCTGGAGGCATCCGGACTTATTAATGTGCGTGTATTTGGAATCGAAGGGCCCGCATGGTCGCTGGTGAAGGCTGCTGAGCAGCAGCCCGGCGATGGGCCCACAGATGAGCTGATTGCATCCGCCACAGAGGGGGCACGCATGGCGGAACCGTACCCCGAATTGCTTGCCGCCAGTTCTCATCTTCTGGCCGTCGGGACAGCTCCATCAGCGTCAGCACCTGACATCAGCGCTGGCAAACTCGTCAAATATCATCTGAACTTTTCCTAACGCGACCACGGCTCTGGCTAGTATGAGTGCGATTCTCGCCCTGGCGTCCTCAGTAATTGGCCTAGTGCAGTCGCTGACTGGTAAGGGCTGACAGCACACCTGCGAAGCAACACAAGCGATTTCAGTTTTTGCCACTGATGATGCCTGATGTGGCAGCCACGCAGAACCCCCCGCCCGTTATTTCTGCATTGCTCCACATCGCCTCGGTTGAGCGCACCGCACGGCACAGGCGCCTGAAATAAGAACTAAAGAAAGCTGAGCGCCGATAAAACGGCGATACCGACGGGTCCTATGTCGACAGTCAGCCAACCTGCGATAGCGATTATGAAAGCAGCGATTCCCCAGTAACGCCAGATTTCATTCTTCTTCTTCGCCATGCAGGCGGACTGTACTCAACCGACGAAAATGATCACAGGCGTATGGACGGCGCCCAGGGTCACGGCCGGAGCGAAGGTCAGTCGACTGCCTTCGGCGGGGCAGCGAGCAATGCCGTCCGTTCACTGCGCCTGGCTCAGCCTGCCGGGAATCAACTCCGACAGAGGGCACAAGGAGGGCACAACAGTTCCGCGCAGGTTCAACGACAACCAACGCCAACTAACACCATCTGGCCTGGTCAGCGCCGCATCTTGACAGTCGCCCCACCCCATGCTCAAAGAGGCGGCACCCCCGCACAGGGTGCCGCCTCTCTTTTGGTGCCGGAGCCCGCCGGCGATCGGTGGTGAGGGTCGGGGACCGACGGAGGGCTCCGGGGATCAGCGGTGGTCGCTGCCCGTGGACTGCGTGGCCGCGCGGCCGGCCTCCAGGCGGGCCACCGGGATGCGGAACGGGGAGCAGGAGACGTAGTCCAGGCCGACCTCGTGGAAGAAGTGGACGGACTCCGGGTCGCCACCGTGCTCACCGCAGACGCCGAGCTTGAGGTCGGGACGGGTCGCACGGCCTGCCGTGGCGGCCGACTTGACCAGCGAGCCCACGCCGTCCTTGTCGATCGTCTCGAACGGGCTGACGCCGAAGATGCCCTTCTCCAGGTACGCCGTGAAGAAGGACGCCTCCACGTCGTCCCGGCTGAAGCCCCACACCGTCTGCGTGAGGTCGTTCGTGCCGAAGGAGAAGAACTCCGCCGCCTCCGCGATCTGGCCGGCGGTCAGCGCGGCGCGCGGCAGCTCGATCATGGTGCCGATGGCCAGCTTCAACCGGGTACCCGTGGCCGCCTCGACCTCCGCGATGACCTGGTCGGCCTCGTCGCGGACGATCTCCAGCTCCTGGACCGTACCGACCAGCGGGATCATGATCTCGGCGCGCGGGTCGCCCTTGGCGGTCTTGCGCTCGGCTGCCGCCTCCGCGATGGCGCGGACCTGCATGGTGAACAGGCCGGGGATGACGAGACCGAGGCGTACGCCGCGCAGGCCCAGCATCGGGTTCTGCTCGTGCAGCCGGTGCACCGCCTGAAGAAGGCGGAGTTCGTTCTCGTGCGGCTCCTGCCGGGACTCGGCGAGGGCCACGCGGACCGACAGCTCGGTGATGTCGGGCAGGAACTCGTGCAGCGGCGGGTCGAGCAGACGTACCGTCACCGGCAGCCCGTCCATCGCCTCGAACAGCTCCACGAAGTCCTGCTTCTGCAGCGGGAGGAGCTGCTTCAGCGACTCCTCGCGCTCCGCCTCCGTGTCGGCCAGGATCAGCCGCTCGACCAGCTCACGCCGGTCCCCGAGGAACATGTGCTCGGTACGGCACAGCCCGATGCCCTGCGCCCCGAACCGCCGCGCCCGCAGGGCGTCCTCGGCGTTGTCCGCGTTGGCCCGTACCCGCAGCCGGCGCTTGCGGTCGGCGAAGGCCATCATCCGGTGCACGGCCTCGACCAGCTCGTCGGCGTCGTCCGCGCCCGGGTGCATCCGGCCCTCGAAGTACTCCACCACGGGCGAGGGAACCACCGGCACCTCGCCGAGGTACACCTTGCCGGAGGAGCCGTCGATGGAGATGACGTCGCCCTCCTCCACCACATGGCCGCCCGGCACGATCATCCGGCGCCGCTTGGTGTCGACCTCCAGCTCCTCCGCGCCGCAGACACAGGTCTTGCCCATGCCGCGCGCGACCACGGCCGCGTGGGAGGTCTTGCCGCCGCGCGAGGTGAGGATGCCCTCGGCGGCGATCATGCCGTCCAGGTCGTCGGGGTTGGTCTCCCGGCGCACCAGGATGACCTTCTCGCCCGAACGGGACCACTTGACCGCGGTGTACGAGTCGAAGACCGCCTTGCCGACCGCCGCGCCCGGGGAGGCGGCGATGCCCCGCCCGACCTGCTCGGCCCGCGCCTCCTCGTCGAAGCGGGGGAACATGAGCTGCGCCAGCTGCGCGCCGTTGACCCGCTGGAGCGCCTCGGTCTCGTCGATCAGGCCCTGGTCCACGAGCTGGGTGGCGATGCGGAACGCCGCGCCCGCGGTGCGCTTGCCGACGCGGGTCTGGAGCATCCACAGCTTGCCGCGCTCGATGGTGAACTCGATGTCGCAGAGATCCTTGTAGTGGTTCTCCAGCGTCTCCATGATCTGCATGAGCTGGTCGTACGACGCCTTGTCGATGTTCTCCAGCTCCGCGAGCGGCACGGTGTTGCGGATGCCCGCGACCACGTCCTCGCCCTGGGCGTTCTGGAGGTAGTCGCCGTAGACGCCCTGGTGCCCGGAGGCGGGGTCACGGGTGAAGGCGACGCCGGTGCCCGAGTCGGGGCCGAGGTTGCCGAAGACCATGGAGCAGACGTTGACCGCGGTGCCCAGGTCCCCGGGGATGCGCTCCTGGCGGCGGTAGAGCTTGGCGCGGTCGCCGTTCCAGGACTCGAAGACCGCCTTGATCGCGAGGTCCATCTGCTCGCGCGGGTCCTGCGGGAAGTCCCGGCCGGCCTCGGTCTTCACCGTCTTCTTGAAGGCGGTGACGAGCTTCTTCAGGTCGGCCGCGTCCAGCTCGGTGTCGACCTGGACGCCCTTGGCCTCCTTGGCCTTCTCCAGCGCGTCCTCGAACAGCTCGCCGTCGACGCCGAGGACGGTCTTGCCGAACATCTGGATCAGGCGCCGGTAGGAGTCCCACGCGAAGCGCTCGTCGCCGGCCTGCTTGGCCAGGCCCTTCACCGACTTGTCGGAGAGGCCGATGTTCAGGACGGTGTCCATCATGCCGGGCATGGAGAACTTGGCACCCGAGCGGACGGAGACCAGCAGCGGGTCGTCGGCCTGGCCGAGCTTCTTGCCCATCCGCTGCTCCAGCGCGTCGAGGTGCGCACTCACCTCGTCACGCAGTGCCGGGGGCTCCTGGCCGCTGTCGAGGTAGACCTTGCACGCCTCGGTGGTGATGGTGAAGCCGGGAGGAACCGGCAGCCCGAGGTTGGTCATCTCGGCGAGGTTGGCGCCCTTGCCACCGAGCAGGTCCTTGAGGTCCTTGTTGCCCTCGGTGAAGTCGTAGACGAACTTCGCTACGTGAGGCTCTTTGTTTTCCGACACGGGTCTCGACTCCTTGAGGCCACGGTGGCTGCCCTGACGGCGAGGAACATACCCAGATCGAAGGCGCCTTGGTACGTCCAGTCGTGCGTCATAAGCCTGTAACCAGCCGTCTGCCACAGGATCTAAAGCAAAGGCATGGCAAGGCCAGGGCCACCCGAGTGTTCACTTCTTGAACGGAGGGGCGCACGATGACGCCACATCATGCTCATATGAGCGGTGATCGACACGATTGATTTCGATCATTGAACGCTGACAAGGTGGCACCGAGTGCCACCCCTTGGAGAAGTGCAGCCGCTCAAGATCCGCTCATCTGAGCGCGACCCTTATCAAGGGTGGCGAGAATCACGCTGCCACACGGCACCGGATTTCACCATGCGGACCCCGTTCCGGGCCGGAAACCCGGGCGTCACACCCCGAGCGCGGTGAGCCGTTCCTCCACCCGCTCCGCGGCGTACAGGTGCTCGACGACCAGCGCGCCCGCGCCGATCAACCCCGCCCGCTCCCCCAGTTTCGCGGTGAGGACGTCGAGGTGGGCGGTGGAGCGGGGCAGCGCCCGCTGGTAGAGCAGTTCGCGCACCCCGGTCAGGAAGGGCGTCCCGGCGAGGTCGCCCGCGATCATCAGGACACCGGGGTTGAGCAGCGTGACGACGGTCGCCAGTACGTCCCCGACCCGGCGCCCGGCCTCCCGTGCCAGGGCCGCCGCCTCCGGATGCCCGGCGGCCAGCAGGTCCCGTACGTCCGACCCCGAGGCGGCCGGCACGCCCGCCTCCGTCAGCCGGCGGGCCACCGCGCCACCGCTGGCGACGGCCGCGAGACAGCCGTACGAGCCGCAGCGGCACAGTGCCTCGGTGCCGACCCGGATGTGCCCGAGGTCGCCCGCGCCGCCGTCCACACCCCGGTACACCGCGCCGTCCACCACCACCCCGGCGCCGATGCCGGTAGAGACCTTGACCAGTACGAACGCCCGGCAGTCCTGGTACCCGGTGCGCTGCTCCCCGTACGCCATCAGGTTGGCGTCGTTGTCCACCAGTACCGGGACCGGGCCGCTACCGGTGTGCTCGGTGAAGGCGCGGGAGAGGCGGCCCCGTATGTCGTAGCCGTCCCAACCGGACATCATCGGCGGCTGGACCACCCGCCCGGTCTCGCTGTCGACCGGGCCCGGTACACCGAGCCCGATGCCGCAGACCGCCCCGGGAGCGTGACCGCTCTCGGTGAGCAGTTCCGCGAACCAGCGGCCCAGGCCGTCCAGGACCGTCTCGGGGCCGTCCTCGACCACCAGAGGGCCGGAGCGTTCGGCGAGGATCTCGCCGGTCAGGGTGAGCAGGGCCGCGCGGGCGTGCCGGGTGTCCAGGTCGGCGGCGAGGACCACGGCGTGCGAGCCGTCGAACTCCAGGGTGATGGCGGGGCGGCCGCCGAGCGGGGAGTCCACCGGGCCGCCCGCGCCCTCGCGCAGCCAGCCCGCACGGAACAGCCGGTCCAGACGCTGGCCGACGGTGGCACGGGAGAGGCCGGTCATCTGCTGGAGCGCGCCGCGTGTGACGGCCCGTCCGCTGCGCACCAGGTCGAGCAGGTCACCGGCGCTCGTCTGAGCGCCGCCCCTGGCCGTCCTGCCGGGCTTTCCGGTCATGCCACCCCCTTGTGTTCCTCAAGTTTGCATTACATATTGAGTTTTGCGTGTTAAATAGACGTAACCCTGCGATAGACACAACCGAACCAGGTCGGCCGGACGTCTTCGGGGAGCCCCGAGTGGATCGCACTGCCCAGCTCACAGCTCGTGCCACCGGGCGCGGGATCGTGTACGACCCGCTCTCCACCGCGCCCTCGGCGGCATCACTGCACGTCAGGGCCGCTCGCGTGCTGGCGGCCAACTGGACGGGCACCTCTACGGTCCCCTCCCGGCACCTGTATCCGCACCAGTGGTCCTGGGACTCGGCCTTCATCGCCATCGGGTTGCGGCACCTGTCGCCGCTGCGGGCGCAGACGGAGCTGGAGACGCTGCTCGCGGCGCAGTGGGGGGACGGGCGGGTGCCGCACATCGTCTTCTCCCCCTCCGTACCGCTGGACGCCTACTTCCCGAGCCCCGACTTCTGGCGCTCCTCCTCCGCCGGGCGGGCCGCGGGCGCCCCGCGCACCGTACAGACGTCCGGCATCGTGCAGCCACCCGTGCACGCGCTGGCCGCCTGGCTGGTGCACCGGGCCGATCCCGGCCTGTCCTGGGCGCGCGGCTTTCTGGGGCGGGTCTATCCCCGGCTGGCCGCCTGGCACCGCTATCTGCTGCGCCGCCGGGACCTGGGCGGGGGCGGGCTGGTGTCGGTGGTGCACCCGTGGGAGCAGGGCATGGACAACAGCCCCTGCTGGGACGCCCCGTTGGCCCGCGTCGCCCCGGCCCCGGCCCGCTCCTTCCGCCGTGCCGACCTCGACCACGGCGCGCCCGAGGACCGGCCGACCGATCTGGACTACGGACGGTACGTGCGCCTCGCGGCCGACTACCGGGACGGTGCATACGCGGACGGCGACGGGGAGTTCACCGTGGAGGACCCGTCCTTCAACGCCCTGCTGATCGCCTCCGAGCACGCACTCGCCCGCATCGCCGCCGAGTTGGGCACCCCCGGCACCGCCCGGCACGCCCGCGCCGAGCGGCTGACCGAGGCCCTGGTGGAGCGGCTGTGGGACGACGCGTCCGGGATGTTCCTCTGCCGGGACCTGCGCGGCGGGACGATCCACGAGCGGAGCGTGTCGGGCCTGGTCCCGCTGCTGCTCCCCGGCCTCCCCCGCGAAGTGTCCGGCGCGCTGCTGGACACCCTGCGCGGACCGCACTTCGCCGCGCGCACCGGGCTCGTACCGAGCTACGACCTACGGGGACCGGCGTTCGAGCCGAACCGGTACTGGCGGGGGCCAGCCTGGTTCAACACCGCCTGGCTGGTGGAGCGCGGCCTGCGCACCCACGGGGAGAAGGCGGCGGCCGACGCCCTGCGCACCGCCTTCCTGCGCGCGGCCGGGGACTCCGGGTTCGCGGAGTACGTCGACCCGGACACCGGCGAGGCGTGCGGGGCGCCGGGGTTCGGCTGGACCGCCGCGCTGACGCTGGACCTGCTGCACGACATGGACGGGGCTATGGGGACAGGGGAAGAGGGAGGGGACCGGGGATGAATCAACTGCTCGTACGGGGAGCCACGTTCGCCGCCGTGGGCGACCGGGGCGACATCAGCGGGGTGCGCG
>NZ_MUNH01000487.1:0-5060 GCF_002154615.1 Streptomyces recifensis | reverse complement strand
TGCGCTCGGCCTCCACCAGCAGCGCCCGGCCGGCCTCCGTCAGTGTCACCCGGCGCGTGGTGCGCACGAACAGCGGTGCGCGCAGCTCCCGCTCCAGGGCGCGGATCGACGCCGAGAGTCCCGACTGGGAAACCATCAGCCGCTCGGCGGCACGGGTGAAGTGCTGGTCCTCGGCGACCGCGACGAAATGCTGGAGATGACGCAGTTCCATGATTGAGAAGCCTAGCCGCTGAAATCCATCGGATTCTTCTGTTGGACCGCTGACCGCGCTCCGGGGAAGAGTTGGGGGAGGCTGCCGGACACCGCCGTGTCCGGCGCCGGGAAGACCGTGTGCCAACCCCTTATGGAGTCGCGTTGTACACCGCCCACCCCGACCGCTACGCCGACCTGCCCTACCGGCGCTCCGGACGCAGCGGACTGAAGCTCCCCGCGCTGTCGCTCGGCCTGTGGCACAACTTCGGCCCCGACCGGCCGGTGGAGACCCAGCGCGCGATCCTGCGCCGCGCCTTCGACCTCGGGATCACCCACTTCGACCTGGCCAACAACTACGGCCCGCCGCCCGGCGCCGCCGAGTCCGCGCTCGGCGAGGCGCTGAAGGCCGACTTCACGCCGTACCGCGACGAACTGGTCATCTCCACCAAGGCCGGCTATCTGATGTGGCCGGGCCCGTACGGGGAGTGGGGCTCGCGCAAGTCCGTGCTGTCCTCGCTCGACCAGAGCCTGACGCGGATGGGCCTGGACCACGTGGACATCTTCTACTCGCACCGCTTCGACCCCGAGACCCCGCTCGAGGAGACCATGGGCGCGCTGCACTCGGCGGTCCAGCAGGGCAAGGCGCTCTACGTCGGCGTCTCCAACTACTCCGCCGAGCAGACCCGCGAGGCGGCACGCATCCTGGGCGAGCTGGGCACCCCGCTCCTCATCCACCAGCCGCGCTACTCCCTCCTGGACCGGCGCCCGGAGGAGGAGGGGCTGCTGGACACCCTGGACGAACTTCAGGTCGGCTCGATCGTCTACTCCCCGCTGGAGCAGGGCCTGCTCACCGGGCGGTACCTCGACGGCATCCCCGAGGACTCCCGCGCCGCGAGCGACAGCCCGTTCCTGCGGTCCGACGCCGTCACCGAGGACCTCGTCGGCCGGCTGCGCGCCCTGAACGAGATCGCCGCCTCGCGCGGCCAGACCCTGGCTCAAATGGCGCTCGCCTGGGTACTGAGGGGCGGACGGATTACTTCCGCTCTTGTCGGGGCGAGCAGCACCAGGCAACTGGAAGACAGCGTCGGCGCCATCCGGAATCTGGAATTCGACAAGGATGACCTGGCCCGAATCGACGCCGCCGTGCGGACTTGAACTCGCCGGAACAGTAGCGGCGGAGGGCAGAAGTTTTTTCCGCCTTCACAATTTCTCCGCGTATTCCGGTGCGCGCGGCGCTGAATTCCTGCCACGCCCGCCCGCGGAGCCGCAGCGGAGCCGCCGCAGAGCCCAGGGGACCCCCGCCCCTGGGCTCTTGCCTTTCAAGGACTGGCGGGCAGGGCCTCGGTGCGCCGCCCACGGTCGATAATCCGCCAACTAATGCGGGGCGGTCCCGCGCCTTACATGATTCGGCCAGAATCAGGGCATCGCATATGCCAGGAGAGTGGCCGGAAAGACATGGTGACAGTGTTTCCATTGTGGCGATACTCAAAATGCCAGGGGCACTTCACCGCACAGGAGCCGCACGGATAAGAGAGGGACCGGTCGGCACACCGGCGAGGCAACGGGGGAGTGATCGTGCACGATGAATTCCTGTGCCATGTCACCGCATACGGGATCTGCGGCGGTCAGCGGGTAGGCGTACCGCTCGGCACCTACCGCGCGCCCACCCTCGCGCTCGCCCTGTGGTGGCTGCGGGACCGCGCCTCCTGGATCGCCGAACGGCTGGACCCCAGTCCCGAGGGCGAGAAGATCCCGGCGGGCGCCCTCGTCCCCGTCCCGGACTCCGTGGCCGACGTCCCCACCCTGCTGCGGGCCTGGTGTTCCGACGACGCCCGGCAGGAACTGGTCGCGGACGAACTGGCCGGCGGACGCCTGGTGCGGATCGCCGCGAGCGACGACACCACGGAGTACGAACTCCTCGCCGAGTCGATCGACGCCCTGCGCATGCAGCGCACCGTACCCGCCTTCGTCGTCCCCGTCGCCTGAGCGCGAGACCGCGGGCCCGGTCCAGCCGCGAGCGGCCCGGCAGGTCTCCGCACACAGCGAGGGCATTGGGTGGAATGCGTCGGCCGGGTCGGGGTACGAGCATCACAGGCAACAGGCGACCGGCCGTACCGGGCATTTCGAGAGAGACACCATGACCGAACACCTGGGCGTGGCAGTGGCAGTGATACCGAGTGGTTTCGACGTACCCGTGGAACCCCTTCGGCGTGCGGCGCACTACACCGGCGAACCCGGATGCATCGCCGACGCGCGGGCCTTCGCCGGGCGCTTCCTGGAGCAACTGCGGACCGAGTGGTGCGCCACCGTGGACAGCCGCACGGGCGGTGAGGTGCTGCTGGTCGTCAGCGAGCTGGTCACCAACGCCGACCGGCACAGCGGAGGCCCGTACATCCTGGAGCTGGAGGGCACCGACAGCGCGGTCAGCGTCTCGGTGTACGACAGCAGTGTGGCGCTGCCGCGCTTCTTCCCCAAGGACCCCGAGCGGGTGGGCCATCATGGTCTGGAGATCGTGCGCGCCGTCGCCTCGGAGATCACCGTGGACCGCGTACCGGTGGGGAAGCGTGTGCGTGCCCTGATCCGGCTGGACGGCTGAGCGCAGCGCTTCACACCCCTCCGGAGCAATGATGACCGCCGACCGTGATCCGGTCGGCGTCTTCGTGTGTCCGGAAACCGCCCTTCACACGTCCGGCTGCGGTGGAAGAAGGCATGAAGAAGGGCGGCCCGGCCGAACCGGACCGCCCTTTTCCACGTCAAGGGGTCGGAGTGTGATGCTCAGGCGCAGCCCAGCTCGCCCAGCATGCCCTGGCGCAGCCGCGCGATGATGCGCTTGATCAGGCGGGAGACGTGCATCTGCGAGCAGCCCAGCTTCTCGCCGATCTCGGCCTGGGTGGCCTCCTCCACGAACCGCATGTGGATGATCTGGCGGTCGCGGTCGCTCAGCTCGGCCATCAGCGGGGCGAGGGCGTGGAAGTCCTCCACCAGCTGCAGGCCCTCCTCCTCGACGCCGATGAAGTCCGCCAGGACCGCCTCGCCGTCCTCGCGGCCGTCGCCGGTGAGGGCGGCGTCCAGCGAGCTGGAGTTGTAGCCGTTCGAGGCGAGCTGGCCCTCGACGACCTGCTCCTCGGTGATGTTCATGAGCGTGGCCAGCTCGGCCACGGTCGGGTCGCGGTCCAGCCGGCTCGACAGCTCCTCGCGGGCCTTGGCCAGCTCCACGCGCAGCTCCTGGAGCCGGCGCGGCACGTGCACCGCCCAGGTGGTGTCACGGAAGAAACGCTTGATCTCACCCACGATGTAAGGCAGCGCGAAGGACGTGAACTCCACCTCGCGCGAGATCTCGAACCGGTCGATCGCCTTGATCAGACCGATCATGCCGGTCTGGACGATGTCCTCCATGTCGTCGCCCCGGCCCCGGAAACGCCCGGCGGCGAAGCGCACCAGCGACATGTTCATCTCGATCAGGGTGTTGCGCGCGTACTGGTATTCGTGCGTGCCCTCTTCCAGCTCCGCCAGCCGGCGGAAGAACTGACGGGACAGCGCCCGCGCGTCCCGCGGAGCGACGGACGCGGGGTCCGCGATACCAGGAAGGGTCTCCTCGTCCGTCATGTCCTGCGCGGCCTTGTCCGCGACCTCTGCTTGCGACCGGATGCCGACGGCGGTGTCCATTAACCTCTCCCACGTAAGTCACGGTTCGACGACTGCTCCCGTGAGCCCCGGTTGCCCGAGGCCACGGTTGCCGCGTGGTCCCCGGCTACCCGGAAAACCCCGCCCCATGCACGTCTTCTCTCACGGGCCGGGTACCCCCGGTCACGCGACGCATGCAGACGAATTTCGACGTGGCTCGAAATCGCCGAAGTGGCTCGATCTTATCGGCCCGCGAGCGATGAGTACGGGGCCGGGGACCGGTCGGTACAGGTGAGCGCGCGACCGGCGCCGCGACCCGTACAGGAGGTCCCCATGTCCCACGGTGGTTTCACCACATGTCTCTGGTTCGACGGCCAGGCCGAGGAGGCGGCGCACTACTACGTCTCCGTCTTCAAGGACTCCCGCATCGGCCGGATCACCCACTGGAGCGAGGCCGGCCCCGGTGAGGCCGGGACCGTGCTCACCGTCGAGTTCACCGCCAACGGCCAGAAGTTCGTCGCCCTCAACGGCGGCCCCGAGTTCACGTTCAGCGAGGCCGTCTCGTTCATGATCCTCTGCGCCGACCAGCGGGAGATCGACCACTACTGGACCCGGCTGACCGAGGACGGCGGCGAGGGCGGCCCCTGCGGCTGGCTCAAGGACAAGTACGGGGTCTCCTGGCAGGTCTGCCCCGAGCGGCTGCTCGAGATGACCAACGACCCCGATCCGCAGAAGGCCGCCCGTGCCTTCGGCGCCATGATGAAGATGGGCAAGCTCGACCTCGCCGCCCTGGAGAAGGCGTACGCGGGCGAGTGACCGGAACCGACGCCCGGTCACGCCCTCTCGGCGAGCACCTCGCCGATCGTGTGCCGGGCGTTCTCCGCCAGGACCGGGTTGGTGCGCCAGTAGTAGGGGAGCTGGACCAGGGCGATGGACAGTGCCCAGCCCCGGCCGCGCGCCCACTCGGCGTCCTCCGCGCCCACCGCGTCGCGGAAGACGCCCCGGACGGCGGCGGGGAGCAGGTTCCAGGCCGCGATCAGGTCCACGGCCGGATCGCCCACCCCGGCGCAGCCGAAGTCGATCACCGCGCTCAGCCTGCCGCCCCCGGCGACCAGGACATTGCCCGGGGAGAGGTCGGCGTGCGCCCAGGCGGGCGGGCCGGTGTGCGGGGGAGCGGCCAGCGCCCGCTCCCAGCGTGCCGTCGCCTCGGCCGTGTCGATGCGGCGGGCGAGCCGGGCCAGCGC